>JAKAHL010000023.1 GCA_021815005.1 Chloroflexota bacterium | reverse complement strand
AGCCGTCCGACACGCCGACGTACCCGACGCCTTGGCGAAGCGGGCTCGGGTCCGACGCCAGCGCCAGGGACCACGGACCGTCCTGTGCGAAGAGCATGGGGCGGCCCTTGTAGGCCCCGGCCCACGCACGGCCCTGGAGGCCGGTGAACCCCAGGTGCGGCGCGAGGAGCGGGTAGAGCCGCAGCGGGCGGTCCGCCGGCCCGGGGCCGCCGCCGCGGAGGTCCTCGAGCCGGGCCTCCATCCGGACCACGTCGGCGTGGTCGTCGGCGCAGATGCGCAGCGTGAGCCGGTAGGCCGGGTGGCGGTGCACCGCCGTGATCGCGGGCGCGCCGCCCTCGGCGTGGCGCACGTCGTGCGCCGCGTCGCGCTTGACCTCGCTCCAGAATCCCGCGCCGTCGGCGACGATGAAGCCCAGGTCCCGAACCTGCGGCCGGTCCACGTGGGGCCAGTACACCTCGTTCAGGATCCCGCGCCCCACCGTGAACCAGACGCGGCTCGAGTAGTGCGACGTCCCGATGGCGTCCTTGTCGCTGCTCGACCAGGTCGGGGCGAGCCCGGGCGCGCCGGGGGCGTCGGGGGCGCCGCCCGCGCTCACGCGACCACCGGATCGTGCCAGCGGTCGCCGCGCGCGAGCACGCCCGAGGATTCCGCGGGCCCCCACGTCCCGGGCTCGTATGGGTGCGGAGACGTCCCCGCCCCGAGCACGCCGTCGACGACGCGCCACGCGGCCTCGACCGAATCCTCGCGGGCGAACAGCGCCTGATCGCCGCGCACCGCGTCGCCGATCAGGCGCTGGTAGGGCGGCCGCTCCGACCCGCTCTGGTGCGCCGCGACCAGCTCGACGGGCTCGCCGACCATCGCCTCGCCGGGCCGCTTCGCCCGCGTCCGGAGCGAGATCGACATGTCGGGCGACAGCCGGAAGCGGAACTCGTCGGCGTCGCGCGGCTCGGCCTCGCCGAAGGGGGCCACCGGCGGCCGGCGCAGCAGGACCCGGACCTCGGTGGCGGTCACCGGCAGCGCCTTGCCGGTTCGGATGTAGAACGGCACGCCGGCCCAGCGCCAGGTGCGCACGTCCAGCCGAAGCGCGGCGAACGTCTCGACGTTCGACTCGGGCGCAACGCCCGGGACGTCCCGGTAGCCGCGGTACTGGCCTCGGACGACGTCGCCCGGCCGGAGCGGCCGGATCGAGTCCAGCACCTTGAACTGGGCGTCGCGGACCGCCTCCGGCGAGGCGCCGGACGGCGGTTCCATGGCGAGGAGGCTCACCACCTGGAGCAGGTGGTTCTGGACGACGTCGCGAATGGCGCCGGCCTGCTCGTAGAACGCGCCGCGGTCCGCGACGTCGAACGCCTCGGCCATGTTGATCTGCACCGACGACACGTGGTCGCGGTTCCAGATCGGCTCGAGGAACGCGTTCGCGAAGCGGAAGTAGAGCAGGTTCTGGACCGGCTCCTTGCCCAGGTAGTGGTCGATCCGGAAGACGTCCCGCTCGGCGAAGGCCGTGTGGACGGTGCCGTTGAGCGCCAGCGCGGAGGCGAGGTCGTGCCCGAACGGCTTCTCGACGATGATCCGGGCGCCATCGGCGCAGCCCGACGCCGCCAGGTGGTCCACCACCGCCCCGAAGAGCATCGGGGGCACCGCCAGATAGTGGAGCGGGTGCCGGGCTGTCCCGAGCGCCTGGCGCAGGGCGTGGAACGTCCCGGCGTCGTCGTCGGAGCCCTTCACGAAGCCGAGGCGGTCGGTCAGGGCGGCCGTGGCGGCCGGATCCGTGAAGCCGTGCGCGAGGAGGCTGGCTCTCGCGCGGTCCCTGAGGCTCTCGACGTCGCCCGACCGCGCCACGCCGATGACCGGCAGGTCGAAACCCTCCTCGCTGACGAGGGCGGCGAGCGCGGGGAAGATCTGCTTGAAGGCGAGGTCGCCGGTGGCGCCGAAGAAGACGAACGCGTCGGACCGGGCGGGCGGCCCGGAGGCCCGGCGAGCCTGCGAGCCAGCCATGCTCCGCCCACCCCCTCGCACCTGCCGCCGGCTTGGCCGGTCCGGCTCGCGCGGCGGCGCGTCCTCGGCGCTCGCCGCGCGGTCACGAAGTGCAGCGTGGGCGTGGTTGAGCATGTCGCGGTCCTCCGCATCGGCGGCCGTCGGGCCGCCGTCCACGCCATTGTGGACCATCTCGGGCAGGTGCCCGGCGACCGCCGCCGGGTGACGCCGGCGCAGGCCGAGCGGTGGTTCCGGGCCGATGCCGCCCGGGCCAGGGCCGGGCGCTGACCGGGAGCTGGCACCCGCGCCCAGCAGCGCGGCCTACACAGTCCTGCGTATTCCAGCGGCCCCGCACACCGTCAACGCTGACCGAAGGATCCGCACGCAGACAGGGAGCAGGACCGTGGCCGACGAAGCGCTCGACGTCGAGATCAAGGACAGCGACAAGCAGGCCGTCAAATCCTCGCTGGTGAAGAAAGGCCGCAAGTCGATCGCCTACCTCCAGAGGAAGAAGGACAGCGGCGAGAAGATCGTCCAGTACTGCCCGGCCCACCTCGACCCGTACTGGACCCTGGCGGCCGAGATGGCCGGCGTGGACATCGTCCGGTACACCGCTCCCGGCGAGACGATCGAGCACCGGATCGCGAACCTGCCCTGGTGGACCCGCGAGCTCCGCAGGGTCGCGCAGTTCGTGCACCTCAACGCCTACCTCCAGACGCCGGAGTTCGCCGAGAAGCACAGGGCGCTCGAGCGCGCGTCGATCCTGATGGCGGAGGGCGCCGACAGCATCCTCCCCATGGGCGTCAACCTCGAGACCCTCGAGTACCTCGCGTCCAACCACGTCGTGGTGTTCGGCCACGTGGGCGCCCTGTCTGGCTGGCAGACCGCCGCCCACGGCGGCTACAAGCGCTGCGGCACGACGGCCGAGGCCGCCATGGAGATCTACGAGCAGGCGCATGCGTACCAGGAGGCCGGCATGCTGGGGATGACCATCGAGCTGACGCCCCGCGAGGTCACCGACGCGATCGCTGCGAAGCTGCGAGTGCCCGTCGTCGCCGTGGCTGCCGGCGGGGCGGCCGACGGATCCGAGCTCGTCCACTTCGACCTGTTCGGGATGATGCCGGCGGGCCGCACGGGCGCCCACGCGAAGGTCTACGGGAACTTCTTCGAGTTCGCCGCCGGCGCGATCGGCGCCTTCGGCCGCGAGGTGCAGTCGGGTGCGTACCCGCAGCCGGAGCACGGCTACGGGATGAAGGAGGACGAGCTCGACCGGTTCCGCGACGAGCTCGCGAAGAGGTAGCCCGCGGGTGCTCGAAGGGAACCGGGGGCGCGGCGCCCGGCACCGCCGCCCGCGCCTGCCTCCCCCGCGTGTGGACGCGACTGCCGCGCCAGAGGAGTCGGACATGGACGAGCCCTACGGCTTCGACCCGATCTACCAGCGCCTGCTCGGATTCGACATCAACGGCGCCGAGGTCGGCGGGGTCAAGGTTGCCGGCGCCGAGCACGCGGTGCCGATGGCGGAGCTGCTGGACCTGACGGGCAAGGCCGCCGTCGTCACCGGCGGCGCCCGCGGCCTCGGCTTCGCCGTCGTCAACCGCCTGACCGAGGCCGGGGCGAGCGTGATGATCGTCGACGTCGCCGTCGAGTTCGCGAAGGCGGCCGCCGAGTACTTCACGGGCAAGGGCCGGGACGGCGCGGCCCGGCCCGACCGAGGTCCTCCCCGCCGGGCGGCAGCCCGGAGCGGACTGGCACGGCGTTGTGCGGATCGGCCAGGCGGTCGATCCGCGGCGGGCCGTCGGTCAGCCGACGGCGCACCTGGCGCATCGGCCGGCGATCGTGAGGTGGGACAGGTTGACGCGGAAGCCCCGCTCGGAGGCGAGCGAGCCGGTCAGGCGGGCGGCCTCGTCGGCCCCGATCTCCCAGGTGGCGCCGCAGACCTCGCACCGCAGGTGGCCGTGCTCGGCGGCCGGGAGCACGTGGAACTCCTCGCGTCCGTCGGCGCCGTGCGAGTGCCGGATGAGACCGATCTCCTCAAGCACGTCAAGGGTCCGGTAGACGGTGGAGGCGGTGGTGTCCGGATCGCGGGCGCGGCAGCCCTCGACGAGCTCGGCGCCCGTGACGTGGCCCTCCGTCGCCAGGATCACCCCCACGAGCACGCGCCGCTGCGGCGTCCAGCGCAGGCCGTGGGCGCGGAGCTCGTCGCGGGCCCGGTCGAGGGCCTCGGGCCGGGACTGGTCGGGTGCCATGTCGCGGCGGATCGTACATCCGCCGGGCGTGCGTCGCGCCGCGAGCCCCGCCGCCGCAGGAGTCAAACGCCACCGTGTGCAACAACCACGGCTCGATGGTAGGCTCCGGGCCTCTCCACCCGTCCCAGGAGAACCCGCCATGGCGTCCCCGCTTCGCCGCCTCCTCGCCCCCAGCCCCGTGCGGAACCGGGTGCTCGCGGCCTACGGCTTCATCCTCGCCTTCAACGTCGTCGCGTGGGGCGTCGCCCTCGCGGCCTCGTCGGCCTACCCCATCCTCCTCCCGACCGCGTTCCTGGCCTACACGTTCGGGCTCCGGCACGCCGTTGACGCCGACCACATCGCGGCCATCGACAACTCGACCCGCAAGCTGATGCAGGACGGCCAGCGCCCGGTGGCGGTCGGCCTGTTCTTCTCGCTGGGGCACTCCACCGTCGTGGTCGCGCTCAGCGTGGTCATCGCCATCTCCGCGGGAATCGTGAGCGCCATCCCCGAGGCGCAGCGGATCGGCGGGCTCATCGGCACCGCCGTGTCGGGCACGTTCCTGATCGTCATCGGGGTCATCAACCTCGTGGTGCTCCTCGACATCTACCGGATGTTCCGCACGGTGTCGGCCGGCGGCGAGTACGACGAGGAGAGCCTCGAGGACTACCTAGCCAACCGCGGCCTGCTGGCCAGGGTGCTTCGCCCGGCCCTGCGGCTGATCCGGAAGAGCTGGCACATGTACCCGCTCGGCTTCCTGTTCGGCCTGGGGTTCGACACGGCGTCGGAGGTGGCGCTGCTGGGCCTCGCCGCGACCTCGGGCGCCGGGGGCATGCCGATCCCGCTCATCCTGCTGCTGCCGGCGCTGTTCGCGGCCGGCATGTCCACGATCGACACCACCGACGGCGTGATGATGCTCGGCGCCTATGGCTGGGCCTACGTGAAGCCCATCCGCAAGCTCTACTACAACCTGAACATCACGCTCGTGTCGGTGATCATCGCCTTCGTCATCGGCGGCATCGAGATCCTCAGCATCGTCGCGGGCCAGCTCGGGCTCACCGGGGGCTTCTGGGACTTCGTGACCGGAGTGGACTTCGGCTTCGTCGGCATCGGGATCATCGTCATCTTCGTCGCGAGCTGGGCTATCTCGACGCTGATCTACCGGGCGAAGGGGTACGACAGGCTGGCCCCGGCCGCCCCGGCAACCCCGGCCGACCCGACCGAACGCCGGCTCGACACGGCGGCGTAGCGCCTCGGGACCCGACGCAAGGACCGCGCCTGCTCACCGGTTGAGCTTCGGACGTGGCGCCCCCGGACGGACGCCGGGGCCTACGAGGCAAAGCGGCTGACGCGCTCGGCTGGTACGCGGCGGACCCAAGGACGTGGGTCGTGGCCGTCGACGGGTAGACTGGGCAGCGGAGGCACCACATGCCCACCACCCTGATCGACGACCACCACGCCCAGATCGCGGACCTGTGCCGGAGCTTCGGCGTCCGGCGTCTCGACGTGTTTGGATCGGCCGTCCGCGAGGACTTCGACCCGGAGCGGAGCGACGTGGACTTCCTGGTGGACTTCGCCCAGGACAACGCGAGGAACCGGTTCCGCGACTACTTCGCCTTCCGCGACGCTCTGGCTCGCCTGCTCGATCGCCCTGTCGATCTGGTCATGGCCCGGGCGCTGACCAACCGCTATCTCGAGGCGGCCATCGACGCCGAGCGGCGGCTCGTCTATGCGGCGTGACCCCCGGGTCCACCTGCTCGACGCGCTCGACGCCGCGCGGGCGATCCAGACGTTCGTTTCGGGGCGAACCGAGGAGGAGTACCGGAACGACCGGCTGCTGCGCTCGGCCGTCGACCGCGAGTTCGAGGTCCTCGGGGAGGCGCTCAACCGACTCCGGCGTGACGACGAGGCTGTCGCGGCGCGGATCCCGGACCTCGCCGAGATCGTCGGCTTTCGCAATGTGCTCATCCACGGCTACGACATCGTGGACCGCGGCGCCGTGTGGAAGGCGATCCTGGTCGAGATTCCGCCGCTGGTGGCGTCCCTGAGCGCCCTGCTCTCCGAGCTCGACGCGGCGATGCAGCCACCGCGAAGCGCAGGTGAGCACGACCACACGTGATTCGGCCCCCGGCTTGACGCCGTCGAGGAGCCGCACATCCTCGCGGGTTCACCAGGAACCTGGCGCCCCCGGACGGACTCGAACCGCCGACGCGCACCTTAGGACGGTGCCGCTCTATCCACTGAGCTACGGGGGCCTCGGCAGGATCGTACCCGACCGCGCGCCGCCGGGCTGAGCCGGCGCGGCGGCCGCCTACCGGTCAGCGAGCTCGTCGACGTTCCGGAGGGCGTCCGCCGCCAGCGCCATGTACCGGTGCAGCTCCGCGCGCTCGGCCGGGGCGGCCCCGGACGCGTCGATCGCAGCCCCCATGTGGAGGAGCCACCGGTCGCGGGCCGCGTCGCCGATCTCGTAGCGGGCGTGGCGGCCGCGCAGGCGGGGATGGCCGCGCTCGGCCAGGTACGTGGTGGGTCCGCCCCAGTACTGCACCAGGAACAGCGTCAGCCGGCGTCGAGGGCCGGCCAGCTCGGGGTCGTCGGGGTCGGCCGCGTACATCGGGCCGACCACCGGATCCTGACGGATGGCGGCGTAGAAGCGGTCCACCAGCTGCTCGAAGAACGGCATCCCGCCGACACGCTCGTACAGGCTCGCCTCGACCATGCCCCGATTCTAGAGCCCCGCGCAGCGCCGGGCGCCGTCCGGGAACGCCCCTAGAATGGCGCGGTGATCGCCACCCCGCCCCAGATCGTCCTGTACGGCCGCCCCGGCTGCCACCTGTGCGACCACGCGCACGCCCGCCTGGAGGCGCTGCTGGCCGAGCGAGCGTCGCGGGGACTCCCGGCCCCGGCCGTCGTGGAGCGCAGCATCGAGGACGACGACACGCTGCAGCGCCGGTACGGGCTGGTCATCCCGGTCGTGGCCGTCGGCCGCCGCGAGCTGGAGCTGGCCACCGACCCGGCGGCGCTCGAGCGCTTCCTCGCCTCGGCCCTGGACGGCGACCCGGGGGACGCGGACGAGCGGTGAGCGGCAACGCCTCCCTGCTCGTGGCGGTCGCGGCCGGGCTGATCTCGTTCGCCTCGCCCTGCGTGCTGCCCCTGGTGCCGGCGTACATCGGGCAGCTGACGGCCGTCGCCGTGGCGGCCGCCGGCCAGGACGCCCGGCGGGCGCGCACCACGCGCTGGACGGCCATGCGCCACGCCGTCGCGTACGTGCTCGGTTTCGGCGCCGTGTTCACGCTGCTGGGGGTGACCGCGGCCTTCGTGGGCGGCCCGATCGCGGACTACATCCGGCCGCTGCGGATCGTCGGCGGGAGCCTGCTGCTGGTCATGGGCCTCTCGCTGGCCGGCCTCATCCACGTCCCCGTCCTCGAGCGCACCTGGCGGCCGCTCGACGCGGGCGCGACGGCGGGCCTCACCGGCCTGACCGGCGGCCTCACGCTGGCGGCCGCCGACGCCGGGGCGGCCAGTCGGCTCGGCAACAGGCTGGTGGGGCGACGAGCGGGGTACGGCGCCTCATTCGCGCTGGGCGCCGTGTTCGCCATCGGCTGGACGCCGTGCATCGGGGCGATCCTCGGCGGGATCCTGATGATGGCGGCCACGTCCGCGACGGCCCTGCAGGGCGCGGCGCTCCTGGTGGGGTACACCGCTGGCCTGGGCATCCCGTTCCTGCTGCTCGCGGCCTTCTACGATCGCGCGCCGGGCCTGCTGCGGCCGCTGGTTCGGCACGGCCGGGCCGTGTCGCTGGTTGGCGGCCTGCTGGTGGCGGCCATCGGCGCGGCGATGATCCTGGACCTGCTGGCGCTGCTGCCCCGCTACTTCGCCTGGGGCGGCGTGTAGGCTCCCGGCTCCCGGTGGCGCCGCCGGTCGGGCGCGCCGCCGGTCGGGCGTCGCCGCCGCCGGTCGCGGGCGAAGCTACAGCGCGTCGAAGCGGAACCGGTCGCGGTCCGGCGTCAGCTTCCCCACCGGCGCCAGCCGCTCGTGCGAGAGCACCACGGTCCAGTCCCCCTCCACCGCCCGGCGGAACAGCTCGCCCTTGACCTCGACCGAGTCGAGCGGGAAGTCGTCGAAGCTGGTCACCCAGCGCGGGTTGGCCGACCACGGGCGCATCGCCAGATCGCCGAAGAAGGCCACGGTGCGCGCGGCCGGCCCGGTCCCCCGGACGATGATCGCCTGGTGCCCCTTGGAGTGCCCGCCGGTGGACACGACCTCCACGCCCGGCAGGAGCTCGCGGTCCCCCTCCGCCCATCCCTCGGCGCCCCAGTCGGCCACGAGGCGCAGCTCGGGCTGGTCGTACGAGGCGAGCACGCGCGAGTTACCCGACAGGGCCACCTCCCACTCGGCCCGCTGGGCCACGATCCGGGCGCGCGGGAACGCCCTGGTCCCGTCCGCGAGCAGCAGCCCGCCCGCGTGGTCGAAGTGCAGGTGGCTCAGCGCGACGATGTCCACCGATCCCGGGTCGAAGCCGGCCTCGCGCAGCCGCGGCGCGACGGGCAGGCCCTCGTAGCCGCGCATCGCGCGGTTCTTGGCGTCCAGCCGCTCGCCGATGCCCGTCTCGATCAGCACCCGTCCCGCGGGCGTCTCGACGAGCAGGCAGTTGAGCGCCTGCGTGAGGCGCCGGTTCTCGTCGAGCTCGGCCTCGGCCCACGGGCGCCACAGCACCCACGGCACGGGCCCCAGCAGGGTGCCGGCGTCCGAGCGGAAGGTGCCGGCCTGGATCAGCGCGACGGTGGTCCCGCCGCCGAGGTCCGCGCGCCAGTGGACGGCGTCGTTGATCGCCATCGCTAGCCCGCCGGCCGCGTCCGGCGCCCGCGCTCGAAGTCCGCGTGGAACGCCGACGCCGTGGGCTCGCGCTGTCCCTGGTACTTGGAACCGAGCCCCTTGCTGCCGTACGGCCGCTCCACGGACGAGCTCATCCGGAAGAAGGAGATCTGCCCGATGCGCATGCCCGCGTACAGCGCGATGGGCAGGTTGGCGACGTTGGACAGCTCGAGGGTGAGCGTCCCCTTCCAGCCGGGGTCCACGTAGCCCGCCGTGGAGTGGATCAGCAGCCCCAGCCGCCCGAGCGAGCTCTTGCCCTCGAGCCTCGCCACGAGGTCGTCGGGCAGCTCCACCCACTCGACCGTCTGGCCGAGGACGAACTCGCCGGGGTGGAGGATGAACGGCTCGTCGCCGGCGATGGACAGCAGCTCGGTCAGGTCCGGCTGGGCGGCGCGCGGGTCGATGAACGGATACCGGTTGTTGCGGAACACCCGGAACGAGGCGTCGAGGTGCAGGTCCACGGAGCTCGGCTGGAGGTCAGCCGGATCGTACGGGTCGATCCGCACCCGCCCGGCCTCGATCTCGGCCCGGATGTCGCGGTCCGCGAGCACGCTCATCGGGTCGCCTTCCCCCGCTTGGCGATCGGGCCCTCCGCGAACAGCGAGTCCACCTCGCGCTTGAGGTCCTCGAGGTCCTCGAAGCTCTGGTACACGGAGGCGAACCGGATGTACGCGATGTGGTCCAGCGAGCGCAGCCGGTCCATCGCGAGCGCGCCGACGCGGGCGCTGGGGACCTCGCTCTGGCCGGCGGAGCGGATCTCGGCCTCGATGTCGTCCGCAGCGCGATCGGCCGCGTCGTCGGCCACGGGGCGGCGGGTCAGCGCCTTGGCGAGGCCCGCCGCCAGCTTGTCGCGGTCCCACTCCTGGCGGGTGCCGTCCCGCTTCATCACCACCAGGCGCGCGGCCTCGATCCGCTCGTAGGTGGTGAAGCGCATGGAGCAGGACGGGCACTCCCGGCGACGGCGGATGGTGGCCGAATCGTCGAGGTCGCGCGAGTCCACGACGCGACTGTCACGGTTCCCGCATTGGGGGCAGCGCATGCACTCTCCCGCTCCCACCACTACCCATAGTGGTGCAGCGGGAGGATACCACTACATGCTGCGCTGGATCAGGGGCTCGGCGGCCCGCCCGCCCCGAGCGGCAGGTCGTCCTCGGGAAGCGCGCCGACGGGCCCGGCGTCGGGTCCGCGCCCGGCTGCCGCCGGCATCGCCCGCAGGTCGGCCGGTCGCAGCCCGGCCACCTCGACCATCACGCGGGTCACGGCCTCGCGGGCGTGGCGCAGGCCGAGCGTGCCGCGCTTGAGCGAGGTCTGGGCCTCGGCGTCCGCGTCGCGCCGGGCGCGGCCCATCTGCGCGAGGCCGTGCGCCGCCAGGTCCGCGGACCGGGCGGCTCGGTCCACCTCCCACGCCAGCGAGGCCACGCGATCGGCCAGGGCGGCCGGGGATCGCAGGGCGCGCGTCTCACGGCCCAGGTCCCGCAGGCCCGCCCGGGCGGCCTCCGCGGCCACCCCGGCCCCTGCCGGGTCGCCCGCGCCGCGGCGCACCTCGTCAAGGCTCCCCACCAGCGGGTCCACGATGGCGGCCAGCCGCTGGCTGATCCCAACGACGTCGGCCTGGAGCCGCTCCAGCTGCCGGGTGCGCCGGGCCAGTCCCGCGGTGCGGCGGATCGCCACCGCGGCCACGAGGGCCACGATCGCGACGCCCAGCAGCCAGGCGACCGCGCCCGTCATCGTCCTCGCCCCCGGCGCGTCCCCATCCCCCGGGCCGCCCAGCTACCCTGCCCTACGCGCGCGCAGCTCGGCCGCGAGCGCCGGGCCGACCTCGAACAGGTCCCCGATGACGAACAGGTCGGAGATCTCGGCAATCGGCGCGTCCGGGTCGCGGTTGACCGCGATGATGTGCTGCGAGCCCTGCATCCCCGCCCGGTGCTGCATCGCGCCCGACACGCCCATCCCCAGGTAGAGCAGCGGCCGGACCACCTTGCCGGTCTGGCCGACCTGCCGGGCGTACGGGATCCAGCCCGCGTCCACGGCCGCCCGCGAGGCGCCGGTCACGCCGCCCAGCAGCGCGGCGAGCTCGTCCACGAGGCCGAAGCCCTCCGGCCCGCCAACCCCGCGGCCGCCCACCACCACCACCCGAGCCTCCTCCAGCGACACCGCCGAGCCCTCCTCGGCGACACGCTCGAGGACGACAGCCGCCGGAACCGGCGTCTCGCCCGCAGGAGTGCGGGTCTCCACCGTGCCCGGCACCGCGAGCGCCGTCGCCTCGGCCGCGCCGGGCCCGACGGTCACGATGGCGTTGGGGGCGTCCACGGTGCTGCGGGTGATCGCCTTCCCGGCGAGGACCAGGGCGTCGGTCACCAGGCGGCCGCCCTCCCAGGCGGCCCCGCCCGCGTTGGCGAGGATCCCCCAGCCGAGCACGCCGCACAGGAGGCCCGCGACGTCGCGGCCGTCGTTGGTCACGCCGACCAGGACGTGCGTGGCGCCCTCGCCCACGAGACGCCGGGCCTCGGCTGCCGCATGCGGCGCCCAGACTTCGTCCGCGGCCGGCCCGGACGCAACGCTGACGACGCGCGGGAGGTGCGCCGCCATCTCGGCGGCGGGCACGTCGGGCGCCGCGTCGAGCACGAGACCGAGCGCCTCGCCCCCGATCTCCGACGCGAGGCGCGCGGCGAGGGTGGCGATCTCGGCGGACAGCTTGGTGAGGTGGCCGTCAGCGACCTCGCCGATGACGAGCAGCGCTGCCGGCATCAGATGATCCTCTGGGCGGTGAGGTAGTCGGCGATCTCCCGGGCCTGCGCGGCGGCGTCGCCCGTGACGGCGCGCCCCGTGGCGCGCGATGGCGGCGGCTGCACCCCGACCACCCGGCTGGGCCACTGCCCGCCGGCCGGGACCAGCCCCTCCCCCAGGTCCGCCAGCGAGAGCGTCGTGATCTGCCGCGACCGCGCGGCCATGATCCCCTTGAGCGACGGGTAGCGCGGGGTGCCCAGGGCCTGCGTGCAGCTGATGACCGCCGGCATCGGCGCCTCGAGCAGGTCGTAGCCCTTGGCGGACAGGCGCCTGACGCGGACCTTCCGGCCGGCCTCGTCCGGCGCGATGTGCGCCGCGGCCGAGAGGAGCGGCAGCCCGAGCCGCGCGGCCACGCCCGCCGTCACCGCGCCGCCCGCGCCGTCGGAGGTGTCGAGCCCGCCGAGCAGCAGGTCCCACTCCTGGGTCTGCGCCGCCGCGGCGAGCACGCGGATCGTGGTGGGGATGTCCGCGCCGGCGAGGGCGTCGTCGGCAACCAGGACGCCTCGCAGGGCGCCCATGGCGAGCGCCTTGCGCATCGTCTCGACGCCGATGGCCGGGGCCATGGTGAGGATCGCCACCTCCCCGCCGAGCGCCTCCACCAGCTGGAGCGCCGCCTCGAGCCCGTACTCGTCGTTGCCGTTGACCACGGTCGGCGATGCGCCGCGATCCAGGCGGAAGTCCGGCCCCATACGCTCGGCGTTGGCCGCGGGATCCGGCACGGGCTTGGTCATCACCAGGATTCGCACGCGGCAGTCGCTCCTCCACGGGTGGTGCGCGGCGCGCTGCCGGGCACCGTGCCTCCCCCGCCTGCCGACGCGCGGCTGCGGCCGGGGTCCGGCTTACGTCATACGAGAATATTACAAAGTTGGGGCCCGCGCCGCCAGCGACCGGGCCACGATCAGCCGCTGGATCTGCTGGGTGCCCTCGTAGAGCTGGGTGATCTTGGCGTCGCGCATCATCCGCTCCACGGGGAAGTCCTCCGTGTAGCCGTAGCCCCCGAACACCTGGACGGCGTCGGTGGTCACGCGCATCGCGGTGTCGCCGGCCACCAGCTTGGCGATGGCCGCCCAGCGCGCGGTCTCGCCGCTCCCCGCCTCGATCTCGGCGCAGGCCGTGTACAGGAGCTGGCGGGCCGCCTCCGTGGCGGCGTCCATGTCCGCCAGGAGCGCCTGGACCATCTGGAGCTCCGCGATGGGGTGGCCGAACTGGCGGCGCTGGTTGGCGTAGGCGGCTGCCGCCTCCACGGCGCCCTGCGCGATGCCCACGGCCTGGGCCGCGATGCCGGGCCGGGACCGCTCGAATGTCTTCATCGCGATGGCGAAGCCCTGGCCCTCGTCGCCCAGCCGGTTGGCCACGGGCACGCGGAGACCGTCGAAGGCGAGCTCGGCGGTGGGCGACCCCCGAAGCCCCATCTTGTGCTCGATCCGCGTGACCTTGAAGCCCGGACGGTCCGTCTCCACCAGGACCGCCGACAGGCGCCGACTCGGCTTCGCCGCCTCGGGGTTGGTGACCGCGAACACCACGACGTAGTCCGCGACGCTGGCGTGGCTGATGAACCGCTTGCCGCCGTCGATCACGTAGTCGTCGCCGTCGCGGACCGCGCGGGTCCGGATCCCCGAGGGGTCCGACCCGGCGTCCGGCTCGGTGAGGCCGAAGGCGATCAGCTTCTCGCCCGAGGCGAGGCCTGGCAGCCAGCGGTCCTGCTGCTCGGGGGTGCCTGCCATCTGGATGGGCGCGGCGCCGAGCGCCTGGACGGCCAGGATGAGCCCCGTCGTGGCACACGCGCGACTCAGCTGCTCGATGGCGAGGACGAGGGTCAGCAGGTCCGCGCCGAGACCGCCGTGGCGCTCGGCGAACGGGATCGCGAACACGTCCTGCTCCGCGAGCAGGCGCCGGATGTCCTCGGGGAAGGCCCCGTCGCGGTCGATCTCGGCGGCGCGCGGCGCCACGCGCTCATCGGCGAGGACGCGCACGGCCTCGCGCAGGAGGACCTGCTCCTCCGT
>JAKAHL010000286.1 GCA_021815005.1 Chloroflexota bacterium | reverse complement strand
CAGGGTCGCCAGCGCGTAGTCGCGGTCGTCGCGGTAGCCGTCGAAGAAGTGCTCGGCGTCGTACACCGCCTCGCGGCCGTGGTCCGCGATCCAGCCGATCGAGTCCGCGATCATGTCCAGGTTCTGCGCCGGCGTGGCGCCCAGCACCTCGGTGACGTGAAGCAGCCAGCTCTTGCCGAACACCGTGATCACCGGCGTCTCGGCCCGGACGAGCTCCTGGAGGTTCGGGTCCTGGGCCGCCGTGTTGGAGCGGTGGCGCGTGCTGCCGAACGCGGTCAGCTTGGCGCGCTCCCAGCGGATGGCCTTGGCCGCCGCGAAGAACTCGATGTCCTTGGGGTTGGACCCCGGCCAGCCGCCCTCGATGAACGGGAAGCCGTACTCGTCGAGCATCCGCGCCACGCGGAGCTTGTCCTGGAGCGAGAGGGTGATGTTCTCCCCCTGCGTGCCGTCGCGCAGGGTGGTGTCGTAGAGGGTGACGGGCTGGGCGGTCATGGCGGTGGGCTGCCTTCGTGCGCTGGTCGGGGGAAGGGTCGTGGGGTGGGGCCGGCCGGCCACCCGCGGGCGCGGGCGCCGGCCGTCAAATCGCGATCCGGTCCCCGATGACGCGGGCCATCTCCCGCGTGCCCGCCAGCGTCATCGCCGCGGCCTCGGCCGGGTGCGCCGGCAGCAGGTCGCGGGTCCGGTAGCCGTCGTCCAGCGCGCGGCTGACCGCCAACTCGATCGCCGCGGCGGCTTCGGGCTGCCCCAGCGACCAGCGCAGCATCATCGCGGCCGACAGGATGGTCCCCAGCGGGTTCGCCAGGTCCTGCCCCGCGATGTCCGGTGCCGACCCGTGGATGGGCTCGTACAGGCCGTGGCGGCCGTGCGCGGTGACCCGCGTGCCGATCGACGCCGACGGCAGCATGCCCAGCGAGCCCGCGATGACCGCGGCCTCGTCCGAGAGGATGTCGCCGAACAGGTTCTCGGTGACGAGCACGTCGAAGCTGGCCGGCCACTTGGCCAGGGTCATCGCCGCGGAGTCCACCAGCCGGTGCTCCAGCTCCACGTCGGGGAAGTCCGCGTGGACCTCCTCGGTCACCTTGCGCCACAGGCGGCTGGTGGCCAGGACGTTCGCCTTGTCCACCTGGGTCACCTTTCGGCGCCGGCCTCGCGCCAGCTCGAACGCGAGCGTGACGATTCGGCGGATCTCGCCCTCGGTGTACCAGAGCGTGTCGATGGCGGCACGCTCGCCCTCGGGCGTGGTGCGCGGCTCGGACGGCTTGCCGAAGTAGAGGCCGCTGGTCAGCTCGCGGACGATCATGGCGTCCACGCCCGCGAGCAGCTCCGGCTTGAGCGGCGAGGCCGCGATGAGCTGGGGCGCGACGGTGATGGGGCGCAGGTTGGCGAACAGGCCGAGGCCGCCTCGGAGGGCGAAAAGCGCCTGCTCGGGGCGGACGACCGCGTCGGGGTTGTCCCACTTCGGGCCGCCCACCGCGCCCAGCAGGACCGCGTCGGCGGCACGGCAGGCCTCGAGGTCCTCGGGTCGGATCCCGACGCCGTAGGTGTCGATGCCGATGCCGCCGACGATCAGCTCCTGCCACGCGAAGCCGAAGCCGAAGCGGCGACCGACGGCCTCGAGCACCGAGACGGCCGCGGCCACGACCTCCGGCCCGACCCCGTCGCCGGGGATGAGGGCGATCCGGTAGGTGCGCGCTGCGTCGGCGGCGCGCACCTCCGTCACGGGAGGTCCTCCGCGATGCGCCGCCCGACGAACGCCGCGTCCACCCCGTTGATCTCCGCGCCGTGGAGCTTGTTGGCGGCCACCAGGTACGCGTCGAGCGAGGCCTCGATGATGTTGGTGGACAGGCCGTGGCCGGTGACCACGAGCGCGCCCGGGCCCTCGTCGGACGAGCGGCGGGCGCGGAGCAGCACCTGCCCCTGCGCGTCGCCGTCGCCGGAGACGGCCTTGATCTCGTACTCGGTCAGGACGGGGAACCAGCCGAGGACCGGGCGCAGGGCCTCGTCCACCGCCTTGAACAGGGCGTTCACCGGGCCGTTGCCGGTGGACTCCCCGGCCTTGGCCGTGCCCGCCACCACCAGGCTCGCCGAGCCCACTGAGTGGCCGCCCGACGAGGAGGTGATGCTCCAGCCGAGCAGCTCGATGGAGCGCGGAACCTCCGCCTTGCGCTGCTCCACGAGCGCAAGCAGGTCGGCGTCGGTGACCTCCTTCTTGGTGTCGGCCAGCGCGATCGCGGCGCGGTAGACCGCGTCGAGCTGCTCGCCCTCGACATCGATCCCCAGCTCGTGCAGCTTGCCCTGCAGACCGCGGCGGCCGGACAGCTTGCCGATCGACAGGGTGCTGCCGGACAGGCCCACCGACTGGGGCGTCATGATCTCGTAGGTCAGCGGGTTCTTGAGCACGCCGTCCTGATGGATGCCCGACTCGTGAGCGAACGCGTTGGAGCCCACGATCGCCTTGTTGGGCTGGATCGTGAAGCCGGTGAGGTAGCTCACCAGCCGCGACGCGGCGGTGATCTGCTCGGTGGCCACGGACGCGGCGAGGTCCGGGAACTGCGCCGGGCGCGTGCGCAGCGCCATGACGACCTCCTCGAGCGACGCGTTGCCGGCGCGCTCGCCAAGGCCGTTGATGGTCACCTCCACCTGCCGCGCGCCGGCCTGGACGGCCGCCAGCGTGTTGGCGGTGGCGAGCCCGAGGTCGTTGTGGCAGTGGACGCTGATCGTGGCCGCGCCGCCGATCCGGTCGCGGACGGCGCCCACCAGGCGGCCGAACTCGGACGGGATGGCGTACCCGACGGTGTCGGGGATGTTGAGCGTGGAGGCCCCGGCCTCGGTGACGGCCTCGTAGACGTCGAGCAGATAGTCCAGCTCGGTGCGCGAGGCGTCCTCGCCGGAGAACTCGATCTCCGCGTCGCGGCCCAGCGTCTGGCGGGCCCACCTCACCCAGCGGACCGCCTCGTCGAGCGCCTGCTGCCGCGTCATGCGGAGCTTGTGCGCCAGGTGGATGTCGCTCGTGGCGATGAACA
>JAKAHL010000285.1 GCA_021815005.1 Chloroflexota bacterium | reverse complement strand
CGATCTGCCTCGACGCCCCCGGTCCCGCCCGGGGGCGTTGTCATGTCTGGCGCGCCCCGCGTTCGCCGGATCGGCCCGATGGCCTAGACTCGTGCGATCCCGTCCACCCGTCTCAGGAAGGACCCATGCCCACCGTTGAGCGCCGCCTCGTGATCCTCGCCGAGGGCAACTTCGGCTACCACCACGGCAAGACCGCGATGGGCGTCATCCGCTTCGGTCGCGACAAGGTCCTCGCGGTCATCGACTCGGCGCAGGCCGGTCGCAACGTCCGCGAGTGGCTGGGCGACTCGGGTCGCTTCGACATCCCGATCGTCGCCTCGCTGTCGGACGCGCTCGGGTTCCTGCCGCGCGCCAACACGCTGCTGATCGGCATCGCGCCCACCGGCGGCAAGCTCCCCGACGAGTGGCGCTCGATCATCCTGGGCGCCATCCGCTCCGGGCTCGACGTGCACTCGGGCCTCCACACGTTGCTGGGCGACGACCCGGAGTTCGCCGACGCGGCGCGTGCGGCCGGTGTCCGCCTGGTGGACTACCGCCGTTCGCCCGATCGCGCGGAGACGGCCGTCGGCCGCCTCCACGAGCCCGGCAAGCGCGTGATCCTCACCGTGGGCACCGACTGCGCCATCGGCAAGATGTCGGTCGCCCTCGAGCTGCGGCGGGCGGCCCTCGCGGCGGGCCAGGCCGCGTCGTTCGTGCCCACCGGCCAGACCGGGATCATGATCGAGGGCTGGGGCGTGTCGGTGGACCGCGTCATCTCGGACTTCGTCCAGGGCACCTGCGAGTGGCTGAGCGAGGAGGGCGAGCGGCGAGGCGACTGGGTCCTCGTCGAGGGCCAGGGCTCGCTGGACCACCCGGCCTACAGCTCGGTGACGTACGGGCTCATCCACGGATTCACGCCCCAGGCGATGGTCCTGGTCCACAAGCCCGGCCTTGAGGAGCACGACTGGGACCACCTACCGGAGCGCAAGTTCCCGCTCCACCCGCTGCCCGAGTTCATCCGGGTCCACGAGACCGTGGCCGGCCTGGTGGCGCCCTCAAAGGTGGTCGCCGTGGCGCTCAACACCTCGCTCATCGCGGACGAGGCCGACGCGCGCCGGGTGATCGAGGCGACGGCAGCGGAGACCGGCCTCCCCTGCGCCGACCCGGTCCGCTTCGGCGGGGACGCCCTCTGGGCAGAGATCGCCGCCGCCGTGGAGGCGCTGCCCTGGGTGGCCGAGAACGACGCGCGCGCTCTGGAGGCGACCCGGGCATGAGCTTCGAGATCAAGTTCCGCACCCTGGACCTGGCGCTCCGAGACCCGTTCCTCATCGCGCGCTCCGCCCAGGGCGAGGGCTATCGCGTGACCACCGTGGTGGCCGAGCTGCGCGACACCGCCGACGGGCCGGACGGCCCCGTCGGGCTGGGCGAGGGCTACCCGGAGTCCTACTACGGCGACACGCCGGCGACGATGGCGGCGGTGGCCCCGGCGCTGCTGGCCGCGATCGAGCCGGTGGCCGACGGGCTGCGCGGCGGGCTGGCCGAGGCTCGCCTGGCGCTCGAGTCGTCGGCAGACCTGGCGGCGGCGGCCATCGCGCACCACGGCGCGGCCAAGTGCGCCATCGACATCGCGCTCCACGACCTGGTGGGCAAGCGCCTCGGTATCTCCGTGCGGGAGCTCCTCGAGATGCCCGCCGACCGCCCGCCGACAGACTTCACGCTCGGCATCGACACACCCGACGTGGTGGCTGAGCGTGCCCGGCGCGCGGCTGACTTCCCGGCCCTCAAGATCAAGGTCGGCGGGCCGTCGGACCTCGCCACGCTGGAGGCGGTGCGCAGCGTCTACGACGGCCCGATCCGCGTGGACGCCAACACGGGCTGGACGCTCGAGGGCGCCTCGCAACTCCTACCGGTGCTCGAGCGGCTGGGCGTGGTGCTCGTCGAGCAGCCGTTCCCGGCCCGCCGCCTGGACCTGCTGCGCGAGCTGCAGGCCCGCTCGCCGCTGCCGATCGTGGCCGACGAGAGCGCGGTCACGATCGAGGACCTCGACGCGCTCGCCGGGGTCGTGGACGGGGTGAACGTCAAGCTGGCGAAGGTCGGCGGCGTGGGCCCCGCCAAGCGGATGCTGGCGCGCGCGCGGCAGATGGGCTTCCGGACATTCCTCGGCTGCATGGAGGAGACCTCGATCGTGATCGCGGCGTCCGCGGCGGTTTCCCCGCTGGCCGAGTGGGTGGATCTCGACGGCTGCCTGCTCCTTGCCGACGACCCGGTGGACGGCCTGGAGCTAGGCCCGGACAAGGTCTGGCGACTGCCGGACCGGCCCGGCCAGGGCCTCTCGCTGCGCCCCGAGTACCGGCCGTAGCATGGTCCGGGGTGGCCCGCAAGGCGACCCCTGCAGGGCAGGTCCACAGACTTCGCCCAGGCCCTGAGGGCTGTCCACGAACCCTGCCGGGGTGTGGACAAGTCGGTTGGCGAATCCGTGGAGAAGGCCCTTCCGCCCCGGTCCGGGGCCCCGTAGGATCTTCCTGTCGCCGACGCCCGGGAGGCAAACGCAGGGGGCCTCGGCGCCCAAGTCCACAGGCCATCGCCGGTCGGTCCCCGGGTCCGCGCGCCCGCCAGCCGCCGTCGGCTTCTCGTTCCCGCCGTTGGAGGACCCTGGTTCATGCTGCCCGCCGGAACCTCGCCGATCCCCGCCACCTTCGCCCCGGAGGCCGAGGCGTTTGTGCGGTTCTGCTACCAGCGCCGGCGGGTGGGCTGGCCGGAGCTCTACGACGAGATGTGCCTGGTCGCCACGCGAGGGCTGTTCCGCGGGATGGGCCGCGAATCGCTGGCCGAGGTCGGCGTGGGGTTCAGCCTGTTCGAGACGCGGCACATGGCGCAGCTCGTCCACCTTGTCGTGGGCGAGGAGCAGGCGGCGCGACGGGCGGCACGGGCGGTGGCCGTGGACGCGGTACGCGCGGCCGAGGAGTCGGATCGCGCCGCCGGGGCGCCCGCCGCGCTGCGCCCTGCCGCGGTCCCCGTCGCCTGAGGCCCGCACCGGCGCGCCGCGG
>JAKAHL010000284.1 GCA_021815005.1 Chloroflexota bacterium | reverse complement strand
GCGCCCGTGTCGAAGCCCGAGCTCGCGGCCGCGGCGCCCGCCTGGAACGCGGCGAGCGAGGTGGCGCCCGTGTCGACCGACCCGGTGGAGGCGGCCGGGGCCGCGACGAGCACGGGCGCCTGGCCCTGGCGCAGCTGGCGCCAGCCGAGGTAGACGAGCACGACGCCCGCGCCGGCGCCGATGACGGCGGTCCGGTTCCGCGCCAGGCTGCGCAGCTGCTGCTCGAGCGTCATGCGCCGCACCCCGAGCAGGCCGAGGGGGCGCCGGCCGCCGCCGGCGTCGAGGCCGGCGCGCCCGCGCCCTTCGGGGCGCCCGAGACGAGCGCCGAGCTCGCGTTGCCCCACCACCACTGGAGCGGGACCCGCGGCAGGAGCGACGGCCGCACCACGGCGGCGCGCTCGGGCGACGCGGTCGCGGTCGCCGGCGAGAGGAAGAACGGGTCCACCACCTGGCGCGCGGTGCTCACTGGCCGCACCCGCAGTCGCCGAGCTCGGCGGCGAGCATCCGGTCGCGCCGGAACGCGAGGAACGCGGCCTGCGGCGACCGGAGCCAGGCGCGGCGCGCGTCGCGCTCGAGCAGCCGCATCTCGCGGACGGCGAGGACCGCGACCACGATCGACAGCCCGAGGAGCCGCATCTGCGCGCGGGTCATCGCGCTACCGGATCTGCTGGCCGGCGGCGGCCTGGTAGGTGGTCTTGATGATCCCGCCCAGGCTGCCGATCACCTGGCTGAACTCCCTCCCGTGGGTCAGGATGTCCACCAGGATCGCGGCGTACAGGCCGAGGATCAGGAACTTGGAGATGTCGCGCTCGAGCTGCACCGCTGGCTCCTCAGATGCGCCGCGGGCCGCCCGACCCGCCCGAGGGCAGGGCCGCGGCGACGCGGGACTGTGCCGACGAGAGGGCGTCGGCGACGACGGGGGCGGCGCCCAGGACGCCCGCGACGAGCAGGGCGACGAGGACCAGCAGCACGGCCCGGGGGAGGAACCGGCCGGCCACGATGATCGCGCCGGCGGCGCCGCCGTAGACGGCCACCTCGGACGCGCTGAACGAGCTCGGGGCGAAGCCCTCGCCGCGGCGCAGCCGCGCCAGGGCGACGACGGCGACCCACAGCCAGAGCATGGCCGGGATCTCGTCCGAGCTCGAGGGGCGGCGGGTCAGGGACCCGGTGTAGTAGCGCGCCGCCCGGCGGGGGTCGGCCTTGCTGCGAAGCGACGCCATCACGCGACTCCTGCGCTGGTGGGGGTGCCCGTCGGGGTCTGGGGGGCGGGGGACGGCTGCCCCGACACCGCGGCCGCGGCCCGGTCCACGAAGCGCCCGAGGGCGCCCGAGACGAAGGCCCAGGCGAGCAGGCCGCCGAGCATGACCTTCATGAGGCCGCCGAGCGGGCTCACGCGCCGGCCGCCGGCGGGTCGGTGGAACGGTCGGCCGGGGCGGACGCGGCGCGCGCGTTGAGCGCGCGGTGCACGCCCTCCTCGATCCGGGCGTCCAGCGACCCGTTGGTCTGCGAGGCGGCCTGCGCCGAGCTCGTGGCGGCCTGGTCGCTGCGGAGCACCGCGACGAGCGCGGCGACGCCGGTGCCGATGACGCCGAACAGGAGTGCCAGCCGGGCCGACGACTCGGGGCCGGGCTGCACGAGCAGGACCCCGGCCAGCGCGAAGAGGCCGAACACGATCAGGGCGGCGTACGCGGCCAGGGGCGTGACCTTCACGGCTACAGCACCCTCCGGTACCAGTAGGCCAGGAGGGCGACCGCGAGCAGGAGCCCGAGGCCGACGCCCGACGGGAACGCGTCGCCGAGCCCGAGGTCCGGCATGGACGGGAGCGCGCGGGACCCCGAGGCGCGCATGCCGGCGATGCCGGCCGAGGCCGCCAGGATCCCGTTCACGGGGGGCTGGGCCACGGCTCAGCCCGCCCCGACGCCCGCGCCGGCCGGGTTGAGGTCGACCAGGCGCCGGACGCTCGTGTAGATGCGCGGGCTGGCGCCCAGGACGGCGGCCGCCGCGATCGTGATGTCGCTCTCGATCTCGGTGACCTGGTCGGTGTGGACCCAGCCGGCCTGGCCCAGGACGTCGAAGTCGTACAGGAACGCGCCGACCGGGAGCGGCACGCCCTGCTCCATCGCCTGGCGGAAGTCGGTGAACGCGGTGGGCAGCCCCGTCGGGTCGGTGAAGTAGCTCGAGTTCACCCGGAGCGTCATGTTCGTGACGTCCGCGGTGTCGTCGGCGTTGTTCAGCGCCACCTCGTGGAGGATGCCCAGGATCGTGTAGTTGGGCACGACCGTGACCTTGTTGAGGCCCACCGCGGCGACCGCCTGGTAGGTCTCGTCGTAGGCCACCGCGTAGCTCGTGTCCACGCCGCCGCCGATGATCGGCGCGCCCGCCGGCGGGGGCGTCAGGTACACCTGCGCCACGTCCACCGTGAGCACGGGGAGCGTGAGGTTGGCGGCCACCGTCACGACGTCGGCGACGGCCGCGGCGCTGATGACCAGGTTGGTCACGGTGCTGTTGCCCAGGGGCAGCGTGCCGCGGATGTCGTCGGCGCTGAGGTGGAACGGCAGGACCCACCACAGGTGCATGGTCTGCGCGCCGACCGCCACCGGGAACTGGTCCACCTCGGCCGCGTGGTACGCGTTCGCGTCGAGCGTGCCCTGGGCCGGGAACCTGAAGCCCTTGCCGAACGGGGCGAAGTCGCTGTTGCGCAGGTTCCACGCGTGCATCGTCTTGCCGCCGGCGTTGATCGGGGGCAGCGGCGACCCTGGCGTCTGGACCAGGAAGTTGGGCACGATGTTGTACGGCTGGAGCTGGTTGAACACCAGCTGCGCGATGGCCACCGTGTAGGTGCCCGTCATGTGGACCACGAGCATGTCGAGGTAGCCCAGCTGGCGGAGCGCGAACGTCACGGGGGCGCCCCCCAGCGTGAACGCCTTGCTCCCCAGGTCGAGCCAGATCGGCCGCATGAAGAACCGGGCCGGGTAGAGGGTGGGCGCCTGGGCGACGGGTGACATGGGGCTCTCTCTCGCTCCTCGCGGTCGGGGT
>JAKAHL010000283.1 GCA_021815005.1 Chloroflexota bacterium | reverse complement strand
CGTTCTGGATCAGCTCGCCGTTGGCTCGGATGCGACGGTTGCCAAGGTGGTCGATGTCGTCCTTGGGATGCTCGCCGCGGTTCGCCTCGATCAGGTAGCCGACGATGGCCGCGATGTCCTCGCGCGTGATCGTGCGCTGGTCCACCGGCAGCTCGATGCCCATCCGGGCAGCCACGTCCACCAGCTTCTTGTTGAACTTGTAGCGGCCGACGCGGCCGAGGTCGTAGCGGCGGAAGTTGAAGAACAGGCTCTCGACCAGCTGGCGGGCGTTGTCGCCGGTGGGCGGGTCGCCGGGGCGGAGCTTCTTGTAGACCTCGATCAGCGCCTCGCTGGGGGTCTTGGTCGTGTCCTTGTCCAGCGTGTTCGCGATGTACTGGTGCTCGAGGTCCGTGTCCACCGCGGTGAACAGGCTCGCGATCTCGTCGTTGGTGTCGAAGCCCACCGCGCGCAGCAGGGTGGTCGCCGCGATCTTGCGCTTCCGGTCAACCTTGACCCACAGCTGGTCCTTGTTGTTGGTCTCGAACTCGAGCCAGGCGCCACGGTTCGGGATCACCTTGGCGCTGAACAGCATCCGCCCGCTGCTCGGATCCTCGAGCTCGCTGTAGTAGACGCCCGGCGAGCGGACCAGCTGGCTGACCACGACGCGCTCGGCGCCGTTGATCACGAACGTGCCCAGGTCGGTCATCCACGGGTAGTCGCCCATATAGACGCGCTGGCGCTGGATCTCGCCGGTCTCCTTGATCAGGAGCTCAACCTGCACGTACAGCGGCCGGCTGAACGTCAGGTCCTTGGTGCGGCACTCCTGCTCGGAGTACTTGGGCTCCCCGAACTCGTAGTCGAGGAAGCGCAGCTCCATGACCTTCTTGGTGAAGTCCTCGATGGGGCTGATCTCGTCGAACAGGTCCCGGAGACCCTTCTCGATGAACCACTTGAAGGACTCGACCTGAAGCTCGATGAGATTGGGCACCGCGAACTTGTCGTCGCTGACCCCGTCTCGGACTTCGGCAATCCGGGCGTACGTCAGGCGGCCGGACGGCGTGACCGGGAGGGACATCGACGGGACAGACAGCATGAAGGACGGCTCCTTACGGAGTGTTGAGGACAGGGAGAGGCAAGGTCACAGACCGTCTAGGATACCGCGCCGTCAAGCGGTGTCAACCGCGGGAAGGTTGCGATTGGGTCGCCGCGGGGGGTGAGACTGCCCATGCTGCGGTGCGCCTGCCTCGAGCCGGCCCGCAGCCGGCGGCGGTGCCAACTGGCCTCGCTGCTCGCCCGGCACCACGGGCCCCGCGGGCAACCGCCCGCGCCGACGCCTCGCGAGAGGACTGGGGACGCCCCCGGGCGGACGCGAGGCATTGCGCGCCTGCCTTCGGGCGGACATGCAACGGGCCCCGCCGAAGCGGGGCCCGTCCGCGATCGCAGCCGGCGCGGGGCCGGCGGCTCGTCTGCTACTTGATCTCGACCTTGGCACCCTGATCCTCGAGGGCGGCCTTGATCTTCTCGGCCTCGTCCTTCGCGACGCCCTCCTTGACGGCCTTCGGGGCCGCGTCAACGAGGTCCTTGGCCTCCTTGAGGCCAAGGCCGGTCAGCTCCCGGACGACCTTGATGACCGGGATCTTGTTCGGGCCGACCTCGGTCAGGATCGCAGCGAACTCGGTCTGCTCCTCGACCTCGGCGGCCGGCGCGGCGGCAGCAGCGGCGACGGCGGCGACGGCGACCGGCGCGGCGGCGGTGACGCCGAACCGCTCCTCGAACGCCTTCTTGAAGTCGGACAGCTCGAGAACGGTCATCGTCTCGAACGCCTCGAGGAGCTGGGCGGTGGTAAGCGTGGCCATGGGATTTGGTTCTCCGTCGGTAGGCGCCCCCAGGGGGACGCGTTCGGTCTCTGGGTGAAGGGCCGGTCAGGCCGCCGCGCCGCGCTGCTCGAGGAGCGCGTCCACCAGGCCTGCGACGTCCCGAAGCGGGGCGTCGAACAGGCCGGCAACGGTGGACATCGGCGCGACGATGGCGCCCAGCGCCTCGCTGAGGAGGACCTCGCGCGAGGGCAGGGTGGCAAGCCGCGTGACGCCATCGGCGTCAATCCGGCTGGAGCCGAGCACGCCGCCGGTGATCCTGACGATCTTGGCGTACGGGCGCACGGCATCGAGGACCGCCTTGGCCGTCGCCGCCTCGTCGTTGCCGAAGGCGATCGCCGTCGGGCCCACGAGCAGGGGCGAGAGCGCGTCCGCGGCCGGGTTCTCCTGGGCCGCGATCCGCAACAGGCGGTTCTTGACGACCCGGTAGCTGACGCTGCTCTTGCGCAGCGCGCGCCGGATCTCGCTGATCTCCTTCACCTTGAGGCCGCGATACTCGGACGTGATCATCGTGCGGTGCTCACGGAGCTCCGCACGGAGCGCGTCGATGGTCTCGCGCTTGGCCTCGGTCGGCATCGAGCCTCCTTGACCTCCTTGCTCCTGCGCGCAACCGGCGCGCGGCGGCGGGTCTCCCGGCGATTGCCGGTCTTCCCTGCGACGGGCCACTGGCGACGCAGGGCGACCCACCGTGGAGGTGGCTCGTGCTCTGCCTCGGCGTGCTCGCCGGCGTCCCCGGCTCCCCTCCCCTCGCGGGGCGGCGGTCCGGTCCGGTCCGGCGGATCAAGCCCTGGGCGTCGGCCTCGCCCTCACGGGCGAGGCGGCGTCGGCGGGCGCAGGCTGTCTGCGGCGATCCGTCTGAGTCGATACGGCGCCAGCCTCTCGGCTGCGTCGTGCGATTGCGTGCGGCCGCGGGGCCGCGGCCCTGATCCCGCCGATCAGCGGGGCGAGACGCTAGGCGCTCGCCAGGACGGCCGGGATGTCCACGTGGATGCCGGGCCCCATCGTCGAGGCAATCGACAGCGTCCGCAGGTACTGGCCCTTGGCGCCCGACGGCTTGGCGCGGTTGACCGCGTCGACCAGGGCGATCAGGTTCTCGGCCAGCTGCGCGTCGTCGAAGCTCACCTTGCCGAACGGGCAGTGGATGATCGCGCCCTTGTCCACCTTGAACTCGACGCGGCCGGCCTTG
>JAKAHL010000282.1 GCA_021815005.1 Chloroflexota bacterium | reverse complement strand
TCGACGCCGCCGCCGCGCTGCTGGGCATTCGCGACGTGGCCGAGTACGAGGCGCAGGCCGCCATCGACCTCGAGCTCGCCGCCGGCGACCGCAGGGCAGCCGCGCTCCCGTACCGGCTCCGCTACCAGGGCCAGCTGCTCGTCTACGATCCGCGGCCCACGCTGGCCGCGCTGCTCACGGCCCCGGGCCCGACCGGGACGCTCGCGGCCGCCTTCCAGGCCACGGTCGTCGAGGTCACCCGCGAGCTGCTCTCCGACGCCCACGCGCGCACCGGCGTCCGCACGGTGTGCCTCTCGGGTGGCGTGTTCCAGAACCGTCGGCTGGCGGCCGCGCTCCTGCGCGAGCTGGTGTCGGACGGCTTCGAGCCGAACATCAACCGCCAGGTCCCTGTGAACGACGGCGGGGTGAGCTATGGTCAGGCCGCGATCGCCGCGGCGCGACTCGCAGCCGGCGCCGGCGCGGCGTCGCCATCGGAGGGCTGAACGATGTGCCTGGGGATCCCTGGGCGGATCACCGAGATCCGCGACGAGGCGGGCCTTGCCATGGGCAAGGTGGATTTCGGCGGCGTGCGCAAGGACGCCTGCCTGGCGTACCTCCCCGACGCGCAGCTGGGTGACTACGTGATCGTCCACGTGGGCTTCGCGATCAGCAAGGTGGACGAGGCCGAGGCGATCAAGACCCTCCAGATCCTCGACGAGATGGGCGTCATGGAGCCCGAGCTGATGACCCTCGGCCCGGGCATGGACGAGCCCGCGCTGATCAGCGACGACGACCCGTCGATCTACGTCTTCGACCCGGCGCAGCCGCCGTCCACGATGGCCGGCCCCTCGGCATGAAGTATCTCGACGAGTACCGCGACCCCGTACTCGCGAGGAAGCTCCTGGCCGAGATCCACCGGATCACCACCCGGCCGTGGACGCTGATGGAGGTCTGCGGCGGCCAGACCCACACGATCGTCAAGCAGGGGATCGACGAGGCGCTGCCCGAGGGCGTCCGGATGATCCACGGGCCCGGCTGCCCGGTCTGCGTGACGCCGCTCGAGCAGGTGGACAAGGCGCTCGCCATCGCCGCCCGCCCGGACGTCATCTTCACCAGCTACGGCGACATGCTGCGCGTGCCCGGCTCGGCCACGGACCTGCTGGCCCTCAAGGCCCGTGGCGCCGACGTCCGCATCGTGTACAGCCCGCTGGACGCGCTGAAGATCGCGCTCGCGAACCCGGGCAAGCAGGTCGTCTTCTTCGCGGTCGGGTTCGAGACCACGGCGCCCGCCAACGCGATGTCGGTGGCGGAGGCGGCCCGGCGGGGCATCGACAACTACAGTGTGCTCGTCAGCCACGTTCTGGTGCCGCCGGCGATGACGGCGCTGCTCGAGTCGCCGACGAACCAGGTCCAGGGGTTCCTGGCCGCGGGCCATGTCTGCGCGATCATGGGCTGGACCGAGTACGAGCCCATCGCCGAGAAGTACGGGGTGCCGATCGTGGTCACCGGCTTCGAGCCGCTGGACCTGCTCGAGGGCATCCACATGGCCGTCCGCCAGTTGGAGGAGGGGCGGCACGAGGTGGAGAACCAGTACTCGCGAGCGGTCACCCGCGAGGGCGTGCCGCTGGCCCAGCAGCAGGTCATGCAGGTGTTCGAGGTCGGGCCGCGCAAGTGGCGCGGCGTGGGCGAGATCCCGATGTCCGGCTACCGCCTGCGCCCCGAGTACGCGCGCTTCGACGCCGAGGAGAAGTTCGACGTCGGCGACATCCGCACCAACGAGCACCCGGCCTGCATCGCGGGCGCCATCCTGACCGGCGAGAAGGTGCCGCTCGACTGCACCGCCTACGGAACGCTGTGTACCCCGCAACGACCGCTCGGCGCGCCGATGGTGTCGTCCGAGGGCACCTGCGCCGCGTTCTACTCGGCCGGCCGCGGGCTGAACGCCGGCCGCGGCTTCTCGGCCGCGCTGCCGCTGGTCCAGGTTGTGCCGGCGGAGGGCGCGCGATGACCGCCGAGCACGAGCCTGCGGTGACCATCGACGCGGAGGGCGTCTCCTGCCCCGCGCCCATCCCCGAGGATCAGCGCGTGATCCTCGGCCACGGCTCGGGCGGCCAGCTGTCGGCAGCGCTGATGCGCGACCTCATCGCCCCCGCGCTCGCGGCCGCCTCCCCCGGCGGCGTGCTCAACGACGCGGCCGTCGTGGAGATCGGCGGGGCGCGGCTCGCGTTCACCACCGACTCCTTCGTCGTCTCGCCGATCCGCTTCCCCGGCGGCGACATCGGCGAGCTGGCGGTGAACGGGACGCTCAACGACCTCGCGATGATGGGTGCCACGCCTGTCGCGATCAGCCTCGCCTACGTGATCGAGGAGGGGCTGCCCCTCGAGGAGCTGCGGGCGATCACCCTGTCGGCGGCGGGCGCGGCAAAGCGGGCGGGCGCGAAGATCGTCACCGGCGACACCAAGGTGGTGGGCCGCGGCGCGGCGGACCGCCTGTTCGTCAACACCGCCGGGATCGGCCTCATCCGCGACGGCATGGCGCCGGCGGCGGACCGGGCCCGGCCTGGCGACGCGGTGATCCTGTCGGGCCCCATCGGGCTTCATGGCGTGGCGATCATGAGCGTCCGCGAGGGGCTCGAGTTCGAGGTGGAGATCGCCTCTGACACGCAGTCGCTGGCCGGTCTCGTGGGGGCCATCGCCGCGGTGGCGCCCGACGTCCACGTCCTGCGCGACCCGACGCGCGGCGGCCTCTCGTCGGCGCTCAACGAGATCGCGCAGGCGTCGAGCGTGGGCATGGTCCTCGACGAGCCGGCGATCCCGATCCCGGGCCCGGTGCGAGCCGCCTGCGAGTTCCTCGGCCTGGACCCGCTCCACGTGGCCAACGAGGGCAAGCTGGTGGCGATCGTGCCCGCATCGTCAGCGGACGCGGTGCTCGCCGCGATGCGCGCCACGCCCGAGGGCGCCGAGGCCTCGCGCATCGGCGAGGTCGTGGCCGACCACCCGGGCATGGTCACGATGCGCACGATCGTGGGCAGCGAGCGGATCGTGGACATGCTGGTGGGGGAG
>JAKAHL010000281.1 GCA_021815005.1 Chloroflexota bacterium | reverse complement strand
CAGCACGGGCAGCGCCGACGCGGGCAGCGCGCGGTGATCCCCGGTACGCTTGGGCCGCGCCCGCAGGCGCCGAGGTGCCCGGCATCCCGGCCGTCGCAGGACCCGCCCGCCCGCCCGCAACGCCGACGAGGGCCGCCCTGGACGCACCACGAGCGGACCGCAGGGAACACAACCAGCATGGATCGGCAGATCGGTCGCCGCCGCGGGCTCGCCCTCACGTCGCTGGGCCACTTCATCAACGACGGCACGGTCTTCTTCGTGCCGGTCATGGCGGCCATCGTGGCCCACCGGCCCGACGTCTCGCCGACGTTCATCACGGCGCTGTTCCTCGCCTTCTACGCGTCCACCGCGGTCCTCAGCCTGTTCGTGGGGCGACTCGCGGACCGCCTCGGGCGGCCGGGCTCGCTGATGGGGATCGGGCTCGCGATCCTCTCTGCCGGGCTCCTGGTGTTCTACGTCGCGCTGATGCAGGCCGGGGGCCCGGTCCTCCTCGGCACGCTGCTCGCGGCAGCCGTGCTGACGGGCGCCGGTGCCGCGTTCTACCACCCGCTGGGCGGGTCGCTGCTGCAGGCCGCCTTCGAGGGCCGCAGCCTGGGCCTCGCGCTGGGCGTCAACGGCGCGCTCGGCAGCCTCGGACGGGCCCTCTACCCGTCGCTGTACTTCGTGGCGGCACTCGTGATCGCCGGCTACGGATCGGTGGTTGTGTTCGCGGTCGTCGGCCTCGCGGCGGCGCTCGCGATCTGGCTCGGCACGCGGGCTCCGGCGCAACCGCGAGCGCACGCCACGCACGGGGCCGCAGCCGGGACCCCGATCGCGGCCGCCGCGCCTGCCTCCGCGGCCGCCGCGCCTGCCTCCGCGGGCGCGAGCGCACCGGCACGGTCCGGCCCCGCGGGGACCAGGGACGTTCTGACGAGCGGGATCCTGGTGCTCACCGGGGTCGCCTTCCTGCGCTCGGTGGCCACGCAGGGGATCGCCTCCTGGATCCCGACGTACCTGTCCACCCAGCGGGGGCTCGGCGTCTCGTCCGACCTCGGGCTCGCCGTCACCGTCATGTACGCGGCCGCGGTCATCGGCCAGCCGCTGTTCGGCCTGCTCGTGGACCGGCTCGACAAGCGCTGGGTCCTGGCGGGGGCCTCGCTGGGCTCCGCGGCGACGATCCTCGCCTACCTCGCGGTCTCGGGCTCCGGCTGGGCCGGGGAGGGCTGGCTGTTCGCGTTCGGCTTCTTCACGTTCAGCGGCTTCCCGCTGCTCCTCTCGCTGGTGGGCGACTACGTGCCCCGCGGCGGCAACTCGCTCGCGAACGCGCTCGTCTGGGGCGTGGGCTCCACGGCGGGCGGCGCGCTCGGCCCGGTGCTGGTGGGCGCGATCGTCGGCAGCGACTACAGCCGCCTGGGCTTCGCGTTCACGCTGGCGGCTGGGGCCGCGGTCGTCTCGGCGCTGGCGACCATGCTGCTGCGCCGCCCGACACGCGTCACCAGAATGGCGGTCTTCGGCTAGGGTCTCGGGGGCCGGGTGACGGCCCCCCCGGCGTCGGCCGCGGCGCGGTGCCGACGACCGGGCCGTCGCCGAGTCGCGTCAGCAGGTTCGCGGTCATGATCTCGACCCGCTTGTCCGTCGGGGTCCGAACGCCCAGATACGAGCGCCCGCCGAACGAGTCGAGCGCCCACGACCACTGGAACGTGCCGGCCGAGAGGACGGTCGCGCCCGACGGCGCCGTGTAGACCGTGGCGGTGTGGACGTCCGGCAGGTCGCCCGGGCGGTTGGGGACGACCGGGCTCCGGGCGATCAGCTGCACGTTCGCCGGCGCCGCGCCGGCCCCCACGCTGTCGTACTCCTGGCCGACGAGGTTCGTCAGGCGGTCGCCGGTCCGGAGGCCGGTCCCGGCGTAGATCCAGTGGCTGCCGTTCTCTACCACCCAGTCCACGGGCCGCTTCACGATGTGGGCGTACATCTGGCCGATCAGCGCCGCCTCGGGCCGGCCGAGCAGCGGGTCGCGCCAGTGGACGGTCGCCAGCGACGGGGTGGTGGCGGCCACGGGGTCGAAGCGGGCCAGCCGGTAGCAGGTCACACGCCGCGCCGGGTCGCCTGAGGACGATGGCTCCAGCCGCACCTGCCAGTACATGTCGTTCGCGCCCAGGAACGCCACGTTCGTGCCGGCGGCCACGGCCGTCTCGACCGCCGCCCGCATCGGGCCCGACCAGTACTCGTGATGGCCGACCAGCAGGATCAGCCGGCGCCCGTCGAGGACCTCCGGGTGGAGCTGAAGGTCCACGTCGCTCGCGTACTCGACGTCCCGCAGCCGGCGCTCCTGCCAGCGGACGAACTGGAGCTCCCAGTCGAACAGCAGGCCGGCGCCCTGGTTGGAGCGGTACGGCCGCTCGAAGCTGACGACCGCGGCGCGGTGCGAGCCCCAGGGCATGACCGGGCCGGCGGAGTGGGAGTCGTACAGGCTCTTGCCGCCCCAGGCGTTGTACGCCTGCCAGGTGGTGGCTGCGCTGACGAACAGGACCGGCGCCGGGTCGGCGGAGCCGGCCGCTGGCCGCACGACGAGCGGCACGTACCCGGGGTTGCCGGTCCCCGGGCGCAGGACGCCGAGGTACATGCCCGACGTCCAGTCCGAGCCGATCGAGAACTCCAGGGCCGGGGCCCAGCCGGCCACGATGACCCCGGTTGCCGGGTCGGGGGTTGGTGTGGGGGCGTCGGCGACCGCGTCGATCCGGTCGGTCCGCACGAGGCGGGCGCCGGCGCCCCCGTACCAGCCGAGCCGGTACCACTCCACCGTCAGCCGGCCGTCGCCCTGCCAGCTCGGGCCGCGTCCCAGGTGGAGCGTGACGACGTCGCCCGGGGCGGCCGACGTTGTGGACAGGTAGCCCTCGACCGCTGGGTAGCCTTCCCCGCGCACGTCCCAGGCCGGCGTGCCGACCCGGGCGTTCTCGAGCGCGACGGGGTAGACGGCCCGCCGGACCGGATCGCCGGGCACCGGCCCGGAGGGGAGCGGACCCGGCAGCGCGGCGACAGTGGCGCCCGCGGCGGGGGTCGGGCCCGCGGGCGAC
>JAKAHL010000280.1 GCA_021815005.1 Chloroflexota bacterium | reverse complement strand
GCGGCGCGGGGGATCGCGGCGGCGCGCGGGAGGGCGGGGCGCGGGGGATCGCGGCGGCGCGGTGCCTGCCACGCAGCGCGACAACACCCGGCGCGCGACGTGTGTGCGCGTGGCGTTGCGCCGAGCGGCGGACCTGAAGGTGCCGGGTCCCGCGCGTCGCTGGGTCCCGCGCGGCGCCGCCCCGTGCCATGCTGGGCGAGCGCGCCAACCGGACCCGCCCGCAGCGGCGACGGACGGGCCGCGGTGAACGGAGGGGCGATGCACGACAGGCGCCACGGCCCTCGCGCCATCCCGTTGCCACGGCAGGCCCGCGAGTCGCGCCGATGGGACCGGGGTGGCACGCCCGAGGCCGCCACGCCATGACCGCGGGACAGCTCGCCGAGCAGCGGGTGCTCACGCGGCTTCGGACGGCCCTGCCGGCCCCGTTCACGGTCTACCCCAACGTCGCCTGGACGTGGAGCCCCGGGCCCGGGCGGCCGGCCCAGGAGGGTGAGGCCGATCTCGTGATCGCCCACCCGGACCTGGGCATCCTGGTCCTCGAGGTCAAGGCTGGCATCCCGTCGCGCGACAGCCATGGCCGCTGGTTCCTTGGTCCGGTGCTGCTGGACGAGTCGCCCTTTCGCCAGGCGGAGGACAATGTCCACGTCCTCGTGCGGTCGCTCGAGGCGCAGGCGGGCTGGCCGTCGGGCCTGCGGCCCCTGTTCGGCCACGCGGTCGCGTTCCCGGACGCCGACCTGGCCAGCCTGCCGTCCGGGCACGTCCTCCTCGGCCCTGACGCGGACCGGCGGATCGTGCTCGACGCCCGGGCCCTCGAGGCCGACGCGAGCGCCCGCGCATTCGTCGAGCACGCCCTCGCCTTCTACGGCGCCGACGGGTCGCGCGCCGCGGGCCTGGGCCCCGAGGCGTTGCGGGTGCTCGACGAGCTGTTGGCGCCGACGGCACGGCTCCGGCGTCTGGTCCGCGGCCGGATCGTGGACGACAGGCCCCTGCTGGTCTCGGCCACGCGCCAGCAGCGGGCGATCCTCGACCAGACCCGCGCGCGCCGGGTTGAGGTGATCGGCCCTGCCGGCTCGGGCAAGTCGATGCTCGCCGCGGAGAAGGCGCGACGGCTGGCCGCCGAGGGCTACCGCACGCTGCTGCTGTGCTACAACCAGCCGCTCGCCACCGCGACGGGCCGCGACCTCGCCGACGCGGCCGAGGCCGCCGCGCGCATCGGCGGCGAGCTCGTGGTGGCAACCTTCCACCGGCTTGCCGAGGTGCTCGCCGTCCGGGCCGGCGTGCTGGCGCCGCACGGGCCGAGGCTCCCGCCGGGGTGGTTCGACGCCCTGCCGGGCGCCCTGGCCCAGGCGATCGACCGGCTGCCCGACGAGCGGTTCCACGCGGTGGTGGTGGACGAGGGGCAGGACTTCGACGCCGACTGGCTGCTGCTGGCCCAGCAGCTCCTCCGCGATCCCGACGAGGGCGTGCTGTGGGTGTTCCACGATCCGGGGCAGGCACTGCGGGGCCCCGACGTCGTCGGCCAGCTCGGCCTGCCGGTCTGCCAGTACCTGTTCCAGAACCTGCGCAACCCGGGACCGGTCGCGGCGCTGGCGGCTCGCTTCTACCGCGGGCCGGAGGCGGTGATCGGGCTGCGCGAGCTTGAGGAGGGGCCAGGCGGCGACGAGGGGCGGTGCGTCGTGGTGGAGGCCGAGCGCGGCCGCGCCACGGTCGAGGCGGTCCGCCGGGAGCTCCACCGGCTGCTCGCGGACGAGGGCGTGCGAGCCTGGGACGTGGCGGTGCTGTCCGGCGGGAGCGCCGCCCGGAGCGAGGTCTGGGCCTCTCGCCGCTTCGGCAACGCCACGCTCTGGAACGAGGCGCTCAACGTTGACGGGACCTCGCGGGGCCTGCCCCCCGAGGAGGTCCCCGACGACCCGGCCGAGAGCGGCGTCGTGCTGTTCGAGACGATTCGCCGGTTCAAGGGCCTCGAGCGTCCCGTGGTCGTCCTGTGCGAGCTGCCCACGGAGGGCGACCGGCTCGACCAGCTCCTCTACAGCGCCCTGACCCGCCCCACGACCCAGCTCGTGGTCATCGCGCCGCCGCCGATCGCCAGGCGCCTCCGCCCCGAGCGGCCCAACCGGGCCGGGGCGGGGACGGACTCCTGACAAGGCCCATCGGCGCCGACGCCCCACCTGCGGGGCGAATGCGTCTAGGGCGGTTGGGGTCGGTCGCGCGGCGGGCCAAACGCTGCCACGAAGACTGGGTGAAGTTGCCTTCACCCTGGGCACCGAACGCGCGGCCCCCTCCTACGATCGAGTCATCGCGGTGGCGCGGCCCCCTCCGCGCGACCCGCGAAGCCGACGGCGCGCTCCGGGGTCGAGTTCGCCCGGGCGCCGGTACCTACGGACAACTGCGTGGCAATCCTAGGCGAGCGGACGATCTTGGCGGCGACCGCCCTGGCCATCCTCGAGGCGCGCGGCGAGCAGCCGACCGAACGCCTTGCCGTGCTCGTCGGTCAGCAGCCGGACGTGTTGCTCGATGCGCTCCTGCCGCTCGCCGCCGCCGGATGGGTGGGGCTCTCGGCCGACGGCGCGAGCGTTCGCTCCCGGCACCCGTCGCCAGCGCCCACGCTGCAGGAGGTCCTGGTCGTGGAGAGCGAGCGCGCGGTCGTGGACGACTGCGTGCTCCGGCCCGGAACCGCCTGCGGGGCGTTCGACGGGCCCTCGACCTGCGCCGGCCACGCCGACTGGACCGCGACCCTGGCCCAGAGCGCGCTCGCGGTGGTGCCTGTGGCGCTCGCGGTCGCCACGCTGGGGGCGCCGACGGGCGGCATCGGCGGCTCGCCGGTGCGACTCCGGTCAATCCTCGAACCGTGGGCGCCCGACGCCACCGAGGCCACCGGGCCGGTCGCGGCACTCGAGCCGGTGTCAGCACCTCGCCTGGTTCCCCCGCCAGAGGAGGCCCCAGCGCCCGGCCCAGCTTCGCTGCCCGGCCCGGCCCCGGCGCCGACGCCCGGCCCTGTTTCGGCGACGCCGGCGCTGGCTCCCGGCGGCGAGCCCGCACCGTGACGCCCGTCAGCCG
>JAKAHL010000279.1 GCA_021815005.1 Chloroflexota bacterium | reverse complement strand
TTCCCTGGCCGCTTGCCATGACAAGGTCACTGGCCGCCGACACTCCCCCGCAGCCTCGGACGTCCCCACGCCGAGGCGGACCCCGCCCGTCGGGGCCAGCGAGCCCAGCAGCAACGCCGGCCCCCGTCGTCCGGGTCGGCGCCGCCGCCAGGCCCTCGACGCCGCGAGGCCCGCAACTTGACAGTAACGGGACGAGGCATCAGTCTCTCCGTAGTTTGAGCGGAAGGAACACAAAACTTGTGAGACCCAGCGGGATGGACCTCGGGCAGCGGAGCGAGACGGTCCGGCGCGCCAACCTGAGCGCGATCGTCCGCACCCTGCACGAGGAGGGTCCCCAGTCGCGCTCGGACCTCGTGACGCGGACCGGCCTGACTCGGAGCGCCATCCGGGTGCTGGTCGGCGAGCTCAAGGCCGCCGGCCTGGCGACCGAGGACCGCGCCGTGCGCCACGGTCGCCCCGGGCGCCCGTCGCCGGAGGTCTCCCTCGTTGCGGGCGCTGCGGTCGCCGTGGCGTTCTCGATCGGCGTGGACACCCTGGCGGCGGCGGTGGTCGGCATGGGGGGCACCCTGCTCGGGCTCTCGCGCACCGACCGCCCGCGCGGGCACAAGGTGGCCTCCGCCGTCGTGGACGACCTTGTTTCCCTGCTCGACCACCTGCCGTCGGGGCGCCCCGAGCCCGAGACCGTGGTGGCGGTCGGCGTGGCCGTGGCGGGCCTCGTTCGCAGTCGCGACGGGCTCGTCGAGAACGCCCCGAACCTCGGCTGGACGAGCGTCCCCCTGGGCGCGCTCCTGGCCGCTCGCCTCGGCTGGAGCATTCCGGTCGTCGTGCGCAACGAGTCGGACCTCGGCGTGCTCGCCGAGCACCGCCGCGGGGCGGCTGTGGGGATCGACGACGTGCTCTACGTCCACGGCGAGGTAGGCGTCGGCGGCGGCGTGCTCGTGGACGGCCGACCCATGGCCGGGGCCGCCGGGTACGCCGGCGAGATCGGCCACGTCCCCGTGGACGCGAACGGGTTGCTCTGCCGATGCGGCGCCATCGGCTGCTGGGAGACGCAGATCGGCGCCGGTGCCATCCTGGCCCGGGCCGGCCTGCCCCGCGACGCAGGCCCCGAGGCCCTCGACGACGTGTTCGCCGCCGCCGAAGCTGGCGATGTCGTCGCGCAGGCGGCGATCGAGACCACGGGCCGGACACTGGGCAGCGGCCTCGGCGGCCTGGTCAACACCTTCAACCCGCGCATGGTGGTGCTGGGCGGCATCTTCGGCCGCCTCCACCCGCATGCGCAGCAGGCGATCTGGGAGGAACTCGAGCGACACACCCTGCCGGCGCCGCGCGCCATGGTGCGCGTCGTGCCGGCCAAGCTCGGCGTGGACGCGCCGCTCCTCGGAGCGGCGGAGGTCGCGCTCGAGTCGGTCCTCGCGGACCCGGCGACCCGGTTCGGACACCGCGCCCGAGTCGCCCAGCTGGCGAGTGCCTGACCGTGGGGACCGTCATACCCGACCGGACATCCCGCCCCTGGTGGCAGCGAGTAGGCATGGGGCCTGCCGTCACCACGGCCAGCGCGGCGGAGTGGAGCGGTGCACGCCGTGATGCGTGCGAGGCCTGCGAGGTCCGCAGGCCTGTCTTGAACTAGGAGGAGTCTTGCGCATGGCAATCCAGAAGTTCGCGGCTGTCGCGGGCGCCGTCATGGTGCTCACCGCGGCATGCTCCAGCAGTACGCCGACCCCGGCGCCGACGGCCGTACCCTCGGCCGCGCCGACCGCGGTGGCGTCCGCGGCGCCCTCGACGGCCGCCGCCACGGCGTCGGCTGCCCCCTCGGCGGCCGCCACCAACCTGACCCCCACCTCGTTCGACGCGTCGTTCTCGGCGATGGCGCAGCTCAAGAGCGTGTATGCCGCCGGCAAGGGCAGCATCGCGGTCATCCTGCCGGACACGACCTCGTCGTCCCGGTACACGGCCTATGACCAGCCGTACCTCAAGCAGGCCTTTGACGCGGCCGGCTTCGCGTCCTCCGACTACTCCATCCAGAACGCGGCCGGCACGACCACGACCGAGCTCGCGCTCGCGCAGGCGGCCATCACGGCCGGCGCCAAGGTGCTGGTCGTGGATCCGATCGACAGCACCACCGGTAACCAGATCCAGGCTGCCGCGGCACAGGCCGGCATCCCGATGATCAGCTACGACCGCGCCACGTTCCAGGGCACGAACACCTACTACGTCAGCTTCGACAACGTCCAGGTCGGCAAGCTGATCGGCCAGGGCTTCATGCAGTGCGTGACGGACTGGGGCGTGAAGAACCCGAAGGTCTTCACCCTCGACGGCGGCCAGGACACCGATCCGAACGCCATCGACTTCGCCAAGGGCTACAACTCCGTCGTCTGGGGCCAGAGCGTCGCTCAGGTCAAGGCCGGCGCCACCAACAGCCAGGGCATGACGCTCGTTGATGAGCAGCTGGCCCCCGGCTGGGACAACGCCAAGGGCGGCACGATCTTCCAGCAGGCCTACACGGCGCACCCCGACATCAACGCGACGATCGAGGCCAACGACGGCCTCGCCGGCGCGGTGATCACGGCCCTCAAGGCCGCCGGCGTGCCCGCGAAGAAGATCCCGACCACAGGCCAGGACGCCACTCTCCAGGGCATGGAGTACGTGCTCCAGGGCTGGCAGTGCGGCTCCGTCTACAAGCCGATCTACATTGAGGCCCAGGCCGCCGTGGCCCTGGCCACCTACCTCCGCGCGGGCCAGACCCCGCCGGCGGCGCTGCTCAACGGCTCCACGACCGACCCCAAGAACTCCGCGACCACGGAGCCGGCGCTGCTGCTCACCCCGATGTGGGTGAACGCCGCGAACATGGAGGCCACCGTGATCAAGGACAAGTTCATCAGCGTGACCGACCTCTGCACCGCGGTCGGCCAGTCGGTCTGCACCGCAGCCGGCATCAAGTAACCGAGCGCAGTCCGGCACACGCCGGTTGCCACTGACCACGGGCGCCCGCGCATCGCGCGGGCGCCCGTTGCGCACCCGACCAGGCGGGCGATCCGCACCCCCCGCAGGAGGATG
>JAKAHL010000022.1 GCA_021815005.1 Chloroflexota bacterium | reverse complement strand
CACGGGCTCCGGGGCGGGGGCCAGCGGGTGGTGCCGCTCCGCGCACGCCGCGAGCGTCTCGCGGGCGGCCCGGCAGGCGACCTCGGCGCGCTCGGCCGCGATGCGGGCGGCGTTCGCCTCGACCTCGATGCGCTCCTGCCCCGCCGCTTGCCGGGCGAGCTCCTCCCGGCCGGCTGACGCGCGGCGCCTCGCCACGGCAGCCGCGGCGTTGAGCGCGCTCGCCGCGGTCAGCCAGTCTCGGACGGCGGCGCGGCCCTCCTCGTCGGTGGCGGTCGCGCGATCAGCCGCCCGGAACCGCGCCTGGAGCCGGTCCTTCTCCGCCGCCACGCGTCGCGGGTCGGCGAGCGCCTCCGCCTCGGCCACGACTGCCTGGAGGTCGGCGGCGCCCCGCCGGGCTGCCCGGAGCCGATCGGCGGTCTGGCGGGCGGCGTCCCGCGCCGTCTCGGCAGCGGCGCACGCGGACGCGGCGGCCTCGCGCTCGGGTGAACAGGGGTCAGCGGGACTGGTCGTGGCGGGCGCTCCTCTCGCTGCGGGGGTGCCGATGCCGTCGTGCCGGGGCTCAGCCGAGTTCGCCAATCGGTCGGCGGCCGCCGAAGCCCTCATCTCGGCCGTGCCAGGCGGTCACGGACGACTCGCCCAGCCGCCAGCACAGCCAGATGGGCTCGCCGTGCGCCTCGGCCGGGAAGTCGAGCAGGCCCGTCGAGATATCGCGCAGCACGATGTCGCGCTCGTCGAGCCAGGCGGCATCGGCCTGCATCTGGTCCACCAAGCCTCGCGTCCGAAGGCGGAGCCGGAGGATCTCCGGGTCCGAGTCAAGGGCGTCGCCTCGGGCGGCGTCGGCGCCGGCGAGGGCCGCCTCGCGGAGGAGCTGGGCATTCCGGAGCGCCACGACGTCGTCTCGGAGGTGCCTCAGGCGCTGGACGACAGCCTCGATCTCGGGCACGATGGCGTCGGCGTCTCGGAGCGTGTAGATGCGGGACACGGCTCGATTGTAGTCACGTCCGTGCCCGCGGCTCCCCGGCGACCTTGGGAGGGTCTGCCCCCATGGTCCCACTCGGACCGGCCGGGCTTGGCCCCAAGGGGTCATGGACGCCGCCTCCGGGTGGCGGCGATCCTCTTGGCACGCAAGGAGGACACCCGCCCGTGACCGACCAGCACGCCGCCCCCGTCGCCGCCCCGCGGCGATCCGCCGGACGTCGCCTGCCGGTTTCCGTGCTGCTGTCGCTGCTCCTCGCGATTCTCTCGTTCTCTTCCCTTGCCAATCCCGAGCCGGCCGCCGCCTCCACCTTCAGCCTGGCGGCCAAGTGCAGCGGCGTGACGCTGCGGAGCAGCGCCTCGACCGCGGCCTCGGTTCGGACGCGCCTCGCTTCGGGCTCGGGCGTCACCGCCGTCGCCGAGGTCACCGGCAGCCGCTGGACGGCGTCGTGCGGCGGCTCGAGCTCGGGCTCCGTCTGGTTCCGGATCTCCGCGATCGGCGGCAAGAGCGTCAGGTCGCTCTACGGCGTCTCGTACCTCTACGCCGCCATGGGCATGTTCAAGGTGGTCTCGGTGTCCACCACGCTGTACGTGGGCTGCTCCGGCACCTCGCTGCGGGCCGCGGCCTCGACGGGCGGCGCCCTCAAGGCACGCCTGCCGATCGGGGCGAAGGTCGTCTCGAACGGCACTGTCCGAGGCGGCTCGTGGTCGGTGACCTGCCCGACCAGGGCCACGGGCACCATCTGGTACCGGATCACCTCGGTCAACGGCAAGAGCGTCAAGTCGCTGTACGGCGTCACCTACGTCTACGCGCCGAAGTCCCTGCTCGTCGCCTCGCTGCCCAAGGATCCGCCCGCGGCCACGCCCAAGCCGCCCGCTGCCCCGACTCCCACGCCCGTCGTCCCCACGGCGTCGCCATCGATCAGCCCGTCCGGGACCGCCATGACGCCCGCCTGCGCAGGCGCGAACCTCCGCCTCTCAGCAGACGTGTCGGGCGTGGTCAAGGCGTCGCTGCCGCTGGGCGCTGCGGTCACCGTGATCGCCGTGTTCCCCGGCGGTGCCTGGTCTGCCGTGTGCCCGACTGCCAAGGCCGGGACGGAGTGGTACGTCGTGACGGCGGTCAACGGCGTCGCCGTCGCGACCACGTACGGCGTCCCGGCCCTGTTCGCGGCCACGGGCGTGCTGGCGGCCGCGCCGGGCTCGCCGAGCCCGTCCACGCCGTCGAGCCCCACGCCCACGCCGCTCGCCACGCCCACGCCGACGCCCACGCCGGCCATGACGCCGATCCCGATCGGGACGCCGCTGCCCGTGCAGCCAGCCGTCTGCGCGCCGCTGCCGACGCCGATCCCGACGCCCACCCCGCTCCCCACGCCGAGCCCGATTCCGACCCCGACGCCCACGCCCCTGCCCGGCACGACCCCCGCGCCCACGCCCTCGCCCACTCCGGCGCCCACGCCCACGCCCACGCCTTCGCCGGTCTGGAACTGCATCAGCGGCGTGGACGTGAGCAACTGGCAGGGGTCGATCGACTGGTCTCAGGTCGCCGCAGCGGGCTATCGGTTCGCGTACGTCAAGGCGTCTGAGGGCACGGCGTACACGGACCCGTGGTACGCGGTCAATCGCGCCAACGCCAACGCCTTCGGGATCATGATCGGCGCGTACGACTTCGCGCAGCCCAGCATCGTCCCCGGGCAGGCGGAGGCGGAGGCGGACTACTTCGTGAGCATCGCGACGCCGCGCTCGGGGGACCTCGTGCCGGTCCTCGACCTGGAGACCACCAACGGCCTCACCCCGGCGCAGCTCCAGACCTGGGTCACGCACTGGCTGTACCGCGTGTACCAGTGGACCGGGGTCCGCGCGACCATCTACGTGTCGCCCTCGTTCTGGTCCACGTACATGGGCAACTCGACCTGGTTCGCCACGAACGGGTTCAGGACGCTCTGGGTCGCGCACTGGACGGCTGCGCTGCAGCCCACGGTGCCGGCCCTCGGCTGGGGCGGCAACAACTGGTCGTTCTGGCAGTGGACGAGTTCGGGCACCGTGCCCGGGATCAGCGGACCGGTGGACCTGGACCGGTTCAACTACCCGGACCTCTCGCCGTTCCGGATTCCCTAGTGGGCGACGCGCCCGCCGCCCGGGGGCCGCTCCCGATCGCCTAGACTCCGGGCCATGGCAGCCACCGGGCCCACGGCCCACCCGCACGATCACGCCCGGCGCACGCCGGACCCCAACGCCCTGATCGACATCGTCCGCGCCTCCGTGGTGGGCGATGACGAGGCCGTCGCCGGGCCCTTCGGCATCCGGCGCGTGACCTACGCCGACTACACGGCCTCGGGACGCAGCCTCGCGTTCATCGAGGACTACATCCGGGACGCGGTGCTCCCGCTGTACGCGAACACGCACACCGAATCGTCGGGGACGGGGCTCCAGTCGACGCGCTTCCGGGAGGAGGCGCGCCGCATGGTGCTCGAGGGCGTGGGCGGCGATCACGAGCGGCACGCGGTCGTGTTCTGCGGCTCCGGCTCCACCGCGGCGATCAACCGCCTCGTTGACGTGCTGGGCTTGCGGATCCCGGCCGAGCTGGACGACCGGTACGGGTTCCGTGCGCAGATCCCGCCCGACCAGCGACCGGTGGTGTTCATCGGCCCGTACGAGCACCACAGCAACGAGCTGCCGTGGCGCGAGTCGATCGCGGACGTGGTGATGATCCACGAGGATGCGGACGGGGAGATCGACCTCCGGCAGCTGGCCGACGAGCTCCGCCGGTACGGCGCGCGGCCGCTCAAGATCGGCTCGTTCTCGGCGGCCTCCAACGTGACGGGGATCGTGTCGGACACGGCGGCCATCTCCCGGCTGCTGCACGCCCACGGCGCCCTGGCCTGCTTCGACTTCGCGGCCGCGGCGCCGTACGTCGCCATCGAGATGGATCCCGGCGGGGACCCGGCCGCGGGCAAGGACGCCGTGTTCATCTCGCCTCACAAGTTCATCGGGGGTCCGGGGACGCCAGGCGTGCTGGTGGCGCGGCGCGAGCTGTTCCGCAACCGCGTGCCCACCATGCCCGGCGGCGGGACGGTCCAGTTCGTCAACCCCCTCGAGCACGTCTACCTAGACGACGTGGAGCACCGCGAGGAGGGGGGCACGCCCGCCATCGTGGAGTCGATCCGCGCCGGCCTCGTGTTCGGGCTGAAGGCGGCCGTGGGCACGGACGCCATCCGGGCGCGCGAGGAGGACTTCATCCGCCGCGCGCTCCGCCGGTGGGAGGCGAACCCGGCCATCGAGATCCTCGGCAGCCAGACCGCCGAGCGGCTGTCGATCGTGTCGTTCGTGGTCCGCCACGGCGGGCGCTATCTGCACCACAACTTCGTCGTGGCGCTGCTCAACGACCTGTTCGGCATCCAGTCGCGGGGCGGCTGCTCCTGCGCAGGGCCCTACGGGCACCGGCTGCTGGGCATCGACATCGAGCACTCGCTCGCGTTCGGGCGCGAGATCGCCCGCGGCTGCGAGGGGATCAAGCCCGGCTGGGTCCGGGTCAACTTCAACTACTTCCTGTCCGAGCCAGTGTTCCAGTTCATCCTCGACGCGGTGGACCTCGTGGCCAGCGAGGGCTGGCGGCTGCTGCCCCTGTACCGGTTCGACCCGGCCAGCGGGTTGTGGCGGCACCGGGACGGCCTGCCCGAGCCGCCGGCATCGCTGCGCGACATCGCCTATGACGGCTCGGGGGTCCACTACCCGAGCCACCGCCACCGCGAGCCGGAGTCGCGCCTGGCCGACTACCTCGCAGAGGCGCGCGCCCTCCTCGCGCAGCCCCCGGCCCGGCTAGACGCTCCCGCAGCGCAGGACGCCCCCGCAGCGCCGGGCGATGGCGCGACGCCGGCCGCCGGGGCCGTCGGCCCGGACTTCGAGGCGCTGCGCTGGTTCCTGCTCCCCGAGGAGGTCGCATCCGGTGGCTGACCCGGCGCGGGCGGTCATCGGGCTCGATCTGGGAACGACGGAGGCCAAGGCGATCTGCCTGGCGGCCGACGGCCGGCTCATCGGCATGGGGCGGGCGGGCTACCGGACCGACACCGGGCCGGACGGTCGCGCGGAGCAGAATCCGTCGGACTGGTGGGCTGCGCTCGCCGCGGCCGTCCGGGCCATCGACCTGACCGGCGTGGAGGTCACGGCGATCTGCGGCGTCACGCAGGGGCCGACGCTGGTGGCGGCCGACGACGCCGGCGCCGCGGTGCGGCCCGCCGTGACCTGGCAGGACCGCCGCCCGAGGGACACCGGGTTTGGCCTGCTCCCACGGATGGCGTGGCTGGTGCGCGAGGACCCGGCGGCGGCCATGCGCGCCGTGTGGCTGCTGCCCGCGTGGGACGCCCTCGGCCTGTGGCTCACCGGCGTGGCAGCCTCGTCCCTCCAGGCCCACGAGGCGATGCCGGAGGCCACGGCCCTCGCGGTGGCGGGGGTCCGCCGGTCGCAGGTCCCGCCGCCCAGGCCCGTGGGATCCGCGCTCGGGTCGCTGCGGCCCATGGTTGCCGCCGCGCTCGGGCTGCGGTCCGGGACGCCCGTGATCTGCGGCGCGAACGACGGCGCGGCATCGATGCTCGGGGCTGGTCTCCTGCAGGCCGGGGACGCGGTGGACACCGGCGGGGCGTCGGGCGGGATCGCGATCTACGCCGATCGGGCCGTGCGCGTGGAGGGGCTCTACTGCGCCCCGGCGCCGCTGCCGGGACGCTGGGCGGTGGGTGGGGCGATGGCGGCCCTCGGCGCGTCCGTGGACTGGCTGCGCGCCACCGTGCTCGGCGACCGCTGGACCATGGCCGAGCTGTTCGCCGAGGCTGCGGAGGTGCCCCCCGGGGCGGACGGCCTCCTGTTCCTGCCGTACCTGGCCGGCGAGCGGGCGCCGGTGTTCGACGAGGCGGCGCGCGGGGCGTTCGCCGGTCTGACGCTCGCCCACGGCCGCGGGCACCTCGTGCGTGCCGTGCTCGAGGGCGCGGCCTACGCCATGCGCCACGTGGCCGAGCCGCTGGCCGCGGCAGGCGCGCCGATGACCTCGCTGCGGCTCGCGGGTCGCGCCACGCCCGGGGACCTCTGGGGTCGGATCAAGGCCGACGCGCTCGGCGTGCCCGTCATCGTCCCGGCCGTGGGGGAGACGGCGGTGGTTGGCGCCGCCGTCCTGGCCGCCACCGGCTCCGGGGCGGTGCCGGATCTCGCGTCTGCCGTCGCGGCGATGACGGGCAGCGCCAGGCGTCTCCTGCCCGATCCCGCGGCGCGCGCCGTCTACGACGCGGGCTATGTGCGATACCGCGCGCTGTACCCGGCGCTCCGCGAGGCCGGCATCGGGGGGTAGCGGCCGGTTCGCGCCCGTCCTCCTCCGCCCCTCGCCAGCGGTCGGCGCGCCCCCGCCAGGGAGCTCCCTGCGCACCCGTTCGCATCTCGCGGAACCATCGGCGCTGGCGGCCCGTGGGTTCGCGCCGCCTCCAGCCGATGCGATCCCGCCCGGCTTCGGCCGTCCCCGGCGCGGTCACGGCCTCGGCGAACCCGCCGCAGCGGCGACGCCGACACCGCCACCCGCAGGCACCGCGAACGTGCCGCGTCCGGCGCGCCGCGGGTCATCAGTTCCGCGAGACCGGAACCATCGCGCAGGGGGGCCTCGGCGCCCCACCCGACCGACGGCCCCCTCCGCGCGATCCGTCGGCCGGCGGTGATAGCATCCCGGCACGAGCCTTCGGGGCAGGGTGCAACTCCCGACCGGTGGTAGGGCCTGGCGCAGTCCAGGCGAGCCCACGAGCCGACCCGCGGACGACTGTCCCCGGGCCAGCAGATCCGTGGCGAGGCGCAAGCCTCGCCGGCCGGAGCCGACGGTACAGTCCGGATGGAAGAAGGCCGCGGTCGAGCGCGCGTGTCCGCGCGTTCGTCGCCCTGCCCCGTCGGCCCTGAGCAGCGACGGAGGTTCGGCAGATGCACCCGGTCCCGGAGCCAGAGGCGATGATGGCGACGCCGTCCGCGCGCGGCCCCGGCACCGGCGCCGGCATCAGGCTCTCCGGCATCGGGCTCACCTTCCACGGTGCCCACGGCGGCCCGGCCACCCGAGTCCTCGAACGGATCGACCTCGAGATCGGCCCCCGTGAGGTGGTCGCGCTCATCGGCCCGAACGGCTGCGGCAAGTCCACGCTCCTGCGCGTGCTGGCGGGCCTCCTGGCGGCCGATGCCGGCACCGTGTCGATCGACGGCCGGACGGTGACCGAGCCCGACCCGCGCGTGGGCCTGGTGTTCCAGGAGCCACGGCTGCTCGCCTGGCGATCGGCCGAGGAGAACGTCCGGTTCCCGATGGAGCTGGCGGGCTGGTCGAGAGCGCGCCAAGCCGCTCGGGCCGCCGACCTGCTGGGTCTGGTCGGCCTGCGCGAGTACGCGCACAGTCGGCCCGGCACGCTCTCGGGCGGGACACGCCAGCGGGTGTCGATCGCCCGGGCGCTCGCGCTCGAGCCCAGCCTGCTCCTCCTGGACGAGCCGTTCAGCGCGCTCGACGCCCTCACCCGGGAGCGCTTCAACCTGGAGCTGCTGCGCCTCTGGGAGCGCACGGGCACGACGATCGTGCTGGTCACCCACAGCATCCCCGAGGCGGTGTTCCTCGCGGACCGCGTCGTCGTCCTGTCGCCCCGCCCCGCCCATATCCTCGCGGACGTCCGCGTGGGGCTGCCGCGCCCGAGACGCCTGTCCGACCTGGACTCGGCGTTCGTCTCCTCGCTGGCCGCCGATGTCCGTGCGCACCTGGTGGACACCACCGACGACGCCATCGCGATGGAAGAGGCGCGCGTGGCGATCCCCGCCGGCCTCACGCCGCGGGATCGCCCGCGACGCTACGCGGAGACGGACCCGGGCACGCCCGCCCTGTTCGACCCGTTCGCGCCGGAGGACGAACCGTGACGGCAGCCCGCCACCCTCGGCGACGGCGCCTGCTGGGCACGCTGGCCCCGGTGGTCGCGAGCCTCGCCGCGTTCGTGGTGGCGTGGCAGCTCGTGGTCTTCGTCAGCGGCTTCCCGCCGTACATCCTGCCCGGGCCCATGTCGGTGGCCGAGGCCTTCGTCCGAGCCTGGACGGACGGCACGATGTGGCCGCACGTCGCCGCCACGCTGGTCGAGGTCCTCCTCGGCTTCGCGCTCGGGGCATCGGTCGCCATCGTGGCCGGCATCGCCCTGGCCCGGTCGCCGCTCGCGGAGCGGCTGCTGAGCCCCTATCTCGTGGCCGCACAGGCGACGCCGGTGCTGGCCCTGGCGCCGCTGATCGCGCTGTGGTTCGGCACCGGCCTGCCCTCGAAACTGGTGATCACCACGCTGATCGTGTTCTTCCCGGTCGCCGTGGCCACCATGGTCGGCATCCGCTCCGTGGACCCTCGCCTGCTCGAGATGGCGCGGAGCTTCCGGGCCAGCAGCTGGCAGACCGTCCTGCGCGTCGAGGTCCCCGCCGCGGGCCCCGTGATCCTGGGCGCCATGCGAGTCGGTGTGACGCTCGCGGTGATCGGTGCGATCGTGGGCGAGTGGGCCGGCGCCGACCGCGGCCTCGGCGTCCTGATCAACGAGGCCCGCGGCTCCCTGTTCGACATCCCGCTGATGTTCGCCGCGCTGCTCCAGCTCGCGATCATCGGCGTGGTCCTGTACCTCGTGATGCTGTTCATCGAGCGCCGGATCGTCGGCGCGCGATGACCCACCCCGCCCAATAGCCCGGAGGCCCCACCCCGATGCGACCTGTTCCCCGCCGCCTCGCCGCCACCCTCGCGGCAGTGGCGATCGCCGCCGCCGCCTGCGGCTCCACGACGCCCTCGGCCGCGCCCGCCGCATCGTCGGCCGCGCCGGCATCGTCCGCCATCGCCTCCTCGTCCGCCGGCGCGGCGACCGCCCTCACCGTCGGCCTGGGCTACATCCCGAGCGTCCAGTTCGCGCAGTTCTACCTCGCCCAGCAGGCTGGCTACTACGCGGCGGCGGGCCTCAAGGTCACGCTCCAGAACGAGACCGACCCCGACCTGATCACCAAGGTGGGCCAGGGCGCCGTGGACATCGGCATCGGCGACGGCACGTCGATCATCCCGGCCGTCAGCCAGGGGATCCCGGTGGTCTACACCGCCACCATCTACGGCACGTTCCCGTCCATCGTCCTGACCAGGGCCAGCTCCGGCATCAAGACGCCGGCGGACCTCAAGAACAAGAAGATCGGCATCCCGGGCAAGTACGGCAGCTCGTGGATCATGCTCCAGGCCCTGCTCAAGTCGGCCGGGCTGACCACGTCGGACGTCACCATCGTCGAGTTCCCCGACTACGGGCAGGCGGCCGCCCTCCAGCAGGGCGTCGTGGACGCCGCGACCGGATTCACCAACAACGAGCCTATCCAGCTCCAGAACGCCGGCATCGCCACCACGGTGCTGTCGGTCGACTCGATCGTGCCGCTGCCGGGGCCGGGCCTCGTGACCGGAACCGCGACGCTCAAGACCAAGCACGACGCGCTGGCGGCCTTCGTCAAGGCCACGCTCAGGGCGATGGACGACATCGCTGCCGATCCCCAGAAGGGCCTCGACGCCACGTTCGCGCTGGTGCCGGACCTGGGCAAGGACAAGGCTCTCCAGGCCCAGATCCTGGCCGCCACCGTGGTGGCCTGGAAGAACGCCCGGACCAATGCGCCCTACGGCACGATCGACACGGCCGGCTGGCAGCAGTCGCTCGCCTTCATGACGGGGCTGGGCCTCGTGCCGAACCCGGTGCAGGCGTCCGCGCTGACCGATTCGTCCCTGCTCCCGTAACCGCGCCGGGACGCGTATCGTTCGCGCCGTCAACCACCGCCCGCGCATCGGGGGACCGACCGTGAACAACCCGCCCGTCCTGCTGCCGACCCGCATCGAGGAGGGCGTCGCCCCCGGCCTCCGCTACCGGACCGAGGGCGAGCTGGTGCCCGTGCTGCACGTGCAGCTCACCGGGCAGGTGCCGCTGTTCTTCGAGCACCACGTGATCCTGTACAAGGACCCGGCGCTGATGATCGGCATGCACGCGATCTCGGGCGGCTTCAAGCGCATGGTCGCCGGCATGCCGATCTTCATGACCGAGACGCAGGGCCCGGGCGAGGTGGCCTTCTCGCGCGATGACCCGGGCCACGTGCTCTCGCTGCACCTCGCGCCCGGGCAGTCCATCCTCGTCCGCGAGCACCAGTTCCTGGCCGCGACGGGCAACATCGCCTACACCTTCACCCGGGTGAAGGGCATCAGCAACATGCTGTTCGGCGGTACCGGGTTCTTCATCGACCGGTTCGAGGCCCAGCAGTACGAGGGCGTCGTCTGGCTCCACGGCTACGGCAACGTGTTCGAGAAGGTGCTCGAGCAGGGCGAGCAGATCGACGTCGAGTCCGGAGGCTGGGTCTACCGCGACGAGTCCGTGTCGATGGCCCAGCAGGTCTACGGCCTGCGGACGGGCGTGTTCGGCGGCAGCGGCAACCTGGTGTTCAACCGGTTCACGGGCCCGGGGCGGGTCGGCATCCAGTCGGCCTACGTCCACCTGCCGACGGAGAACTGAGACCGCCCCGGTCTCTGGGCGGGGGGCGGCCCGCCTGGGCGGCGACCCCCACCCGCTGGCCCGCACCGGGTAGAGTTTCGGCGGGGCCCGTAGCTCAGCGGTAGAGCAGGGGACTTTTAATCCCTTGGTCCTGGGTTCGAATCCCAGCGGGCTCACCAGGCCGCCACCACGCGGGGCGGAGTCCGCGCGTCCGCTCGCTCAGCGGGCCTCGAGGGACCGCTTCGAGAGCCCGAGGAAGTAGCCCTCGATCGCGGTTCTCGGCGCCTCGTCCGGCCTGGCGGCCGCCCCGAGCGCCACGAAGAGCGGGGCGAAGTGCTCCACGGTCGGGTGGGCGAAGGGCATCCCGGGAGCCTTGTCGCGGAACGCGAACAGCGTGTCGAGGTCGCCGCGCGCCAGCGCCTCGGCCGCCCAGGCGTCGAAGTCGCGCGACCACTGCGGGGCGCCCGGCCGGCCGTCCCAGTACTCGGCGATGAACGGCAGGCCGTGCGTCATGAAGCCGGAGCCCACGATCAGCACGCCCTCGTCTCGCAGCGGGGCGAGGCGGCGGCCGAGCGCGAACAGGTGCGCCGGGTCGAGATCCGGCATGGACATCTGGAGGACCGGGACGTCGGCGTCCGGGTACATCGCCAGCAGCGGCACCCAGGCGCCGTGGTCGAGCCCGCGGGCCGGCCGGTCGAGGACAGGCTCGCCGTCGGGCATCAGCGCCTTGACCGTGGCGGCGAGCTCGGGGGCGCCCGGGGCGGGGTAGGTCACCTCGTAGTAGCGCTGCGGGAAGCCGTAGAAGTCGTAGACGAGCGGGACCGTCCGCGTGGCGCCGATCGCCATCGGGGCGGTCTGCCAGTGGGCACTCACCATCAGGATGGCCTTGGGCCGCGGCAGCGCCGCCGACCAGGCCGCGAGCTCGCCCATCCACAGTGGGTCGTCGAGGAGCGGCGGGGCGCCGTGGCCGAGGTACAGGGCGGGGAGCGGGCCCGACGCGACGTCGGAGGGGAGGGGGGCGGGGATGGGCGGGGTCATGGGACGGGTCTCGACACGGGGGACGACGCCCCTACCGTAGCCGAATGTGCTTGACTGTGCAACTTCTTTGGCAATGGCGGCAGCCGAGGGCGGTCAGTGGCGCAGTCGCCCCAGCAGCGACCGGGGCCGCGCCGGCCCGAGCAGGCGCGAGGCCAGCGCCCGCGCCAGGGCTTCGTACTCCGCCGGGTCGTTGTAGCGCTGGGCGGAGATGCGGACCGCGAGGCCGCTCGGGCCGGCGCCAGGGGCGCGGGCCGCCGGGACCGGGTAGGCGATGATCGGCACCTCGATCCGCTCCTCGGCGAGCAGCTGGCCCTGCAGTTGCTCGGCCGCCTCCTCCGTCGGGGCGAGGCCGGGCAGCGGGATCGCCGCCATCGAGCCCAGCATCGAGTCCGGGGCGGGGCTCGGGATGCCCAGCGCGCCGCAGACCGCATCCCGCCCGTGCCGGGCGAGCGCGACGTTGCCCGCCATGAGCCCCGGCCAGCCGTCGGGGTGGAGCCCGCCCACGAAGCGGATCGCGGCGGGGAGCGTCAGGATCGGTGTCGGGTCGGTGGTCCCCAGCCAGTCGAACAGCCGCCGGAACCTCGGCCGGTCCGACCGCCCGTCGTTGAGGCCGTGCGAGACCACCAGCGGGCGGAGGCAGTCGCGCAGGTCGGCGCGGGCGTGGAGCACTGCCGCTCCCTTCGGCGCGCACAGCCACTTGTGCCCGTTGCCGGTCCACCAGGCGGCGCCGAGCCCGTCGACGTCAACGGGCACCATGCCGGGAGCGTGCGCCGCGTCCACCAGCGTGTCCACGCCGTGGCGGTCCAGCTCGCGGACGAGCGGCGCCACGGGCAGGACCAGGGCCGTGGGCGAGGTGACGTGGCTGACGAGGGCGAGCCGGGTCCGCGGCGTCACGGCCTCCAGGTACGCCTCAACGGCCTGCGCCGGGTCGTGGATGGGGAACGGGACGTGGCACAGGGTGACCTTCGCCCCGTCTCGATCTGCCGCCGCGCGCAGGGCGTTGAGCGTGGCGTTGTACTCGTGGTCGCCCGCGAGCAGCTCGTCGCCGGGCTGGAACCGGAGCGAGGCGAGCACGGTGGACACGCCAGTCGTGGCGTTGGGGACGAAGGCGATCCCGTCGGGATCGGCGTGGAGGAAGGCGCCGACCTCGGCGCGGACGGCATCGAGCAGCGGCTCAAGCTCTCGCGCGAGGAAGCGCACGGGCTCCGCCTCGAGCCGGTCGCGCCACGCCCGCTGCGCCTCGAGCACGGGCTCCGGGCACGCCCCGAACGACCCGTGGTTGAGGAACGAGACCTCCGGGTCGAGGCGCCACGGCGAGCGGTCGAACGTGCGGTGGGGCACACCGCGACGATAGCCCACGCGATCGGCGGGTGTCGGGCTCCCTCGCAGCCCGGGACGGCCGACGCCGGACCGCCGGCGCAGCCCGGGACTACCGGCGCGGGACTAGCGGTACTCGACCGGCGGCTTGCGGCCCCGGCGCCGCTTGACCGGCTCGGCGGCGGCCCCGACCTCCGGCCCCCCGCGCGGCGTCACGTTGATCGGCGGGCGGCCCGGGGCTCTGCGCCTCGCGCCGAGCAGCCGCCCCGCCTTCTCGAGGCGCGCCTTGCCGACGGCGTACGGCGCCACGTACAGCACCACCAGGACAGGCAGGAGGTACCGCGACCCGACCCCCGCGTCAACGCCGGCGAGGACCAGGACCATGTACACGAACCACGCGGTCATCAGCGCGCCCGACGTCCAGCCGGCCTCGTGCAGGCGTCGCACGGGCAGCGTCGCCAGCAAAGCTGCGAGGATGAACGTCAGGATCAGGGCGGGGGTCATGTCGCGGGCCATGATAGGGCGCGGCCCAGCCCCGCGAACGTGGCCCGGTCGCGAGGCGTGGGTCGGCCGGCCCGGGGCGGGCCGGCCGTCGGCTAGGATGGGCGGCACCGCATAGGAACTTCCCGTGGCTGCCCGTCTATCCGCCTGGCTCGAGCGCTGGGGCCCCGTGCTCCCGCTGCTGCTGGCCGAGGCGGTCGTCGCACTGGGGTTCGGCGCCATCCTGCCGATCCTGCCGCTGTACTACACGGAGCACGGCGTGGACCTCCCCACGCTGGGGGTCGTGGTGGCGGCGTGGCCGGCCGCCCGCCTGGTGGGCGAGCCGTTGCTGGGGCGGGTCGCGGACCGTGCCTCCCGCAAGGCGATGATGGTCGCGGCGCTGGTCGTGTCGGGCGTGGCGGTCGTCCTGCCGCTCGCGCTGGTCGGCCCGGTCGCGTTCGTCGCGCTCCGCGCGCTGGCCGGCCTCGCGGGCGCCGCCTACGACCCGGCAGCCCGGGGGTACCTGATGGACGCCAACCCGCCCGAGCGCCACGGCGAGACGTTCGGGCTGTACAGCGCCGCCCAGATGGGCGGGTTCATGCTCGGGCCCGCGGTCGGCGGCCTCGCGGCGTCGGTCACCGGCGAGGCAACCGTCGTCTTCTGGGTGTGCGGCGCGGCGTACGCCGTGTCGGCGGTGCTGGTGGCCCTGCGCGTCGCCGGCCGGCCGCGACTCGCCGCCGGCGGCCAAGCCGAAGCGGTGCTCGAGCCGG
>JAKAHL010000021.1 GCA_021815005.1 Chloroflexota bacterium | reverse complement strand
GCCCGGGGTCATGGCGGAGCCGGCCGGGGCGGTGACTGCCGCAGCGGGGGCACTGGCCACCGCCGGCAGGAGCAGACAGGCAGCCAGGAGAGCCACCACGACGCTGAACGGCTGGGTGTGCAGCGGCCCGTGGGCTCGCCGCGCGAGGCGCGCGATCGAGAAGTTCACAACGGTGCAGTGTTGCAGGAACGGACAACTCCTGGCTAGCCCCTCTTTGGGTCCAGACCGCTCCGGCTCGGCCCAGTACCATCGGGCCCGGCCCGAGCAGGCCGTGCCGCCGCGCTCCACGCCTTCCGCGATTGCGGCGATGGCGCTCCGGGCGGCGCCGTCGGCGCGGCTCCGGGCGCCGGGCGCTATCGTCGCGGGAGCGGAATGCCCTGGCCCCGTCTCAGCCCGGAGGAACCCCCGTGACCGCGCCCCAGCCCGCCGCCGACCTCAACGCCGTCGTCCGCTATGCGGTCTGGGCCGTGTACGCCCGCACGGGCGGGTCGCCCGAGACGGGGGCCGCCGCGTCACTGGACGCCTGGGCTGCGGGGCTCGGCCGGGATGGCGTGGTCCTCCGCGGCTGGTACGACGTGTCCGCCCTGCGGGCCGACGCGGACGTGATGGTCTGGCTCCACGGTCCCTCCGCCGAGTCACTCCAGCGGGCGCTGCGCGGGTTCCGGCGGACCGGCGTCGGCGCGGCCGCCCGTCTCGCCTGGTCGGCAATGGGCACCCACCGACCGGCGGAGTTCAGCCGCGACCACGTGCCCTCGTTCATGCTCGACACGCGCCCGCTGGACTGGCTGTGCGTGTACCCCTTCGTCCGCTCGCACGAGTGGTACCTCCTGCCCGAGGCCGACCGCCGCGAGATGCTCAGGGAGCACGGGCTTGCCGGGCGCGAGTTCCGCGGGGTCCAGGCGAACACCGTGGCGTCGTTCGCGCTCAACGACTGGGAGTGGGTCCTCGCGCTCGAGGCAGACGACCTGCACGAGCTGGTGGACCTCATGCGCGAGCTGCGCGCGACGCAGGCCCGGCGGCACGTTCGGCTCGAGGTCCCGTTCCACACGGGTCGCCGGGTTGACGCGGCAGGCGTGGTGGACGCCCTGTCCTGACCCTGCGTGCCGCGGGCGGCCGGGGCCGGGACGGGGCGGGACGTCCCCCTCCGACGGGCCACTCGTCCTTGGCAACACGGGCCGCGCGACTCAGGGCACCTATATGTCAATGGCATACAACTGCGCATGACATGTAGCCCCGCGGCCGAGCCGACCGCCTTACAAGGTGCCAACGCGCATGAGCGACGTCCTCAACCTGGTGCTCTTCTCCGGGACGGCTGACAAGCTGCACGCCGCTGCCACGCTGGCCGCCGGCGCCGCCGCGATGGAGCGGCCGGTCAACGTTCTCGTCCAGTACTGGGCGCTCGACGCGTTCCGGAAGGACCGGATCGAGACGGATCTGGGCCTGTCCTTCGACGCCACCATCGCGGGCACCAAGCGCCCGGTCGGCGGCACCAAGTCCATCGCGTGGCTCGATGCCTTCCGCATGGCCAAGGAGCTGGGCGAGATGACGATCTACGCCTGCACGGGGTCGATGGACACGCTGGGCATCGACTTCGCCTCGCTCGATCCGATCGTGGACGCGGAAGCGGGCGTGGCCACCTTCCTGATGGCTGCCGGAGACGGCCAGATCGTCTTCATCTAGCGCCGTCCACCACCGACCCCCGGCGCGACGCGCCCCCAACGAGGCAGGAGGTCAACGTGGTCGTCGGCGAGAAGCTCGTCGTCATCGTCACCCACGGGCCGAACGAGCCCGAACTCGCGACGATCCCGTTCGTCATGGCCGGTGCCGCACTGGCCTCCGACGTGGCCGTGGTCGTCGCGCTCCAGGCGGACGGCGTGGACCTGGCCAGGACCGGTGTCGTGGAGACCGTCGCCGCCCTCGGGTTCCCGCCCCTCACCAAGCTCCTCGCGGACGTGCTCGCGCTGGGCGGCCAGCTGCTCGTCTGCAGCCCCTGCCTGAAGCCCCGGGACCTCGTCCCGGCGGACCTCATCGAAGGCGCCGAGGTGGTCGCCGCAGGCCGCCTCGTCGCCGAGATCACCTCAGCCACCAACACCCTGACCTACTAGGAGACTTCCCCCATGGCCACGACCGCCGAACTCGAGACCCTCACTGCCGACAAGATCGTCGACGCCCGCGGCACCGCTTGCCCCGGCCCCCTCCTCGAGGCCAAGAAGGGCATGACCACGGTCCCCCTCGGCTCCACGATCGAGATCTGGTCCACCGACCCGGGCACCAAGGGTGACATCTCCGCCTGGTCCGCCAAGGTCGGCCACGACTTCCTGGGCGTCCTCCCGGCCGACGGCTACGACCGCGTCTTCGTCATCCGCCGCAAGTAACGACTCACTCGTTTTCCGCCGTCGCGACGTTGCCATCCACGGGCAATCGCCGCGACGGCGTCCCGCATCGCGCAGGAGCGCAGCCTCGATGACCGCACACGCCGCCGAGCCGGGTTCCGCGGACGGCTTCGTCCCCCGGATCCTCGTCTTCACGACGAACACCATCTCCGACCCCGGCGTGGACCTCGCCGGCTCGTCGCACATGCACTACTCGCCCGGCGTCAACGTGATCACGCTGCCGTGCACGAGCGGGATCCGGCCGTCCTGGATCATCGGGGCCCTCGAGAAGGGCTTCGACGGCGTGTTCATCGCCACCGACGGCGAGGAGTGCGCCTACCTGCACGACTGCTCGAAGCGGTCCAACCGCATCGTCCAGACCGCGCAGACCACGGTCAAGGAGCGCGGGATCGACCCCAGCCGCGTCCGCGTCGCGGCGATCTGCTCCGTGTGCGCAGAGCCCTTCACCAAGCACATGACGACCTTCAGCGCGGCACTCCGTGCGATGGGCCCGCAGAAGGCAGGGTGACCGATATGACCGACATGGCTGTTGCCCGGGACGCCGCCCCGACCTCGCTCGACTACGACGTCCTCGTCGTGGGCGCGGGCATCGGTGGCATGGAGTCCGCCCTCAAGCTCGGCGATATGGGCTACAAGGTCCTGCTCGTCGAGAAGGAGGCCTCGGTCGGCGGGAAGATGATCCTGCTGTCCAAGGTGTTCCCGACGCTCGACTGCGCCTCGTGCATCTCGACGCCCAAGATGGCGTCCACGATCCACCACGCGAACATCACGCCCTGGACCTACAGCCAGGTGGACAAGATCCGCCGCGCTGCCGACGGCACGTTCACGGCCACCGTGACCCAGAAGGCGCGGTACGTGGACATCGACTCCTGCACCGGCTGCCAGAAGTGCGAGATGGCGTGCACCGTGGCGGTGCCCGACCAGTTCAACGCCGATCTGGTCGCCCGGCGCGCCGCGCACCTCACGTTCCCGCAGGCGGTGCCCAAGAAGGCCGTCATCGACCGCGGCGGCAGCTCGCCCTGCTCGTTCGCCTGCCCGGCCGGCATCCAGGCCCACGGCTACGTCAGCCTCATCCGGAGCGGCCTCGACGAGGAGGCCTTCCGCCTCGTCCTCGACGCGACCCCCCTCGTCGGCACGCTCGGGCGCGCCTGCTACGCCCCGTGCGAGGGCGAGTGCACCCGCGGCTCGCTGGAGGGCACGCTGCCGATCCGCCGCCTCAAGCGGTTCGCGTCGGACAAGCACGATGCGTCGGGCAACGACAACGGCCTCGCCCGGCCCGAGTCCAACGGCAAGCGCGTCGCAGTCGTCGGCTCCGGCCCGACCGGCCTGACGGCCGCCTTCCAGCTCGCCAAGCTGGGCTACGGCGTCAAGGTGTTCGAGGCGGCCCCGGTCGCCGGCGGCTTCCTCCGCCTTGGCATCCCGAGCTACCGGCTGCCCGAGGCGGTGGTCGAGCGCGACATCGAGAACGTCACCGGCCTGGGCGTCGAGATCGCCGTGAACTCGATGGTCAGCGACCCGGCTGCGCTCAAGGCGGACGGCTTCGACGCCGTCCTGGTCGCCACCGGCACCCACCGCGACAGCGGCCTGGGCGTCCCGGGCGAGGACCGCCTGGGCGTCATGGGCGCGACGGCCTTCCTGCGCAAGATCAAGCTCGGCCAGCCGGTGGACGTCAAGGGCAAGCGGGTCGTCGTCGTCGGCGGCGGCAATGTCGCCATGGACAGCGCCCGCGTGGCCCGGCGCCTCGGCGCCGCGAGCGTGACGGTGGCCTACCGCCGATCGCGCGAGGAGATGCCGGCCCACCATGTGGAGTCGGTGGACGCGGAGAAGGAGGGTGTCGAGTTCCGCCTCCTCCTGGCCCCGGCCGAGATCCTGGGCAATGCCCAGGGCGGCGTCGCCGGTCTTCGGTGCACCGAGATGCGCCTAGGCGCCCCGGACGCGTCGGGCCGCAAGTCCGTCGAGCCCGTGCCGGGCTCGTCGGTCACCATCGACGCGGACGTCGTCATCGCGGCCATCGGCATGGCCCCGGACACCTCGATGTTCGGCGGGCGCGTGCCGGTCGAGAAGAACGGCCGGCTGTCGTCCAACAAGGCGACCTGCCAGACCGGCGTGGAGCACGTCTTCGCCGCCGGCGACGCGGTCAACGGGCCGACGGACATCACCCGTGCCGTGGGCGAGGGCCGCAAGGCCGCCCACCAGATCGACGCGTGGCTCAACGGCCGCGAGTTCGACAACTGGGACGACCGGCTGCCCGTCGTGGACAAGCAGGCCGTGCTCGCCCGTCAGAAGGCGTTCACGCTGTCGGCGCCCACGCCCGACGGGATGCAGCTCGAGCCGGCTCCTACCGATTTCCACGAGATCGAGGCCCCGCTGACGGAGGCCGAGGCTCGCCGCTCGTCCGGCCGGTGCATCGACTGCGCCGTCTGCTCCGAGTGCGGCGAGTGCGTCGCGGCCTGTCCGGTGGACGGCTGCATCGACCTCCGCTCCACGGCCAAGACCAGCGACCTGAAGGTCGGCGCGGTCGTCGTGTCCACGGGCTTCAAGCTGTTCCCGGCGGACCTCAAGCCGCAGTACGGCTTCGGCAAGTACCAGAACGTCATCACCGCGATGCAGATGGACCGCCTGCTGGCCCCGACGCGGCCGTTCAACACGGTCCTGCGCCCCGGCGACGGCAAGGTGCCCGATCGGATCGCCTACGTCCTGTGCACGGGGTCCCGTGACAAGCAGGTGGACAACCCGCTCTGCTCCCGGTTCTGCTGCATGTACTCGATCAAGCAGAACCAGCTGATCATGGGCGCCCTGCCGCTGGCCGACGTGACCGTCCACTACATGGACATCCGGGCCCCGGGCAAGCGCTACGACGAGTTCTACGAGCAGGCCAAGGCGATGGGCGCGAACTACGTCAAGGGGCGTGTCGCGGACATCACCGAGAAGCCGGACGGCAACCTCCTCCTCAAGTTCGAGGACATCGAGAACGGCGGGGCCATCACCGAGGCGGAGTACGACCTGGTGGTGCTCGCGGTGGGCGTCCAGCCCAACCGCGACGCGGAGGAGCTGTTCGAGGTGGGCGAGCTCCAGCTCGACGAGTGGCACTACGTGAACGAGCCGGAGGAGGACATGAACCCCGGCCAGACGAACATCCCCGGCGTCTACGTGGCCGGTGCCGCGTCCGGCGCCAAGGACATCGCGGACTCGATCGTTCACGCGGGTGCCGCCGCCGCCCAGGTGGCTGCGCACCTCGAGCGGACGAGGCCCGCTCTCCCGAAGATCGAGATGGTGCCGGCATGAGCGAGCAGGTGGTTCCCGTCGACGCCCAGCAGGTCTTCCCCCGAGAAGAGGGGGAGGCGGGCGCGCAGCGCCGGATCGGTGTGTACGTCTGCCACTGCGGCGGCAACATCAGCGACTACGTTGACGTCGAGCGGGTCGTCCAGGGGATCCAGGACAACGGCGACGTCGTCGTCGCCAAGACCACGATGTTCGCCTGCTCGGAGGCCTCCCAGCAGGACATGGAGGCCGATATCAAGGCGAACGGCCTCGACGGCCTCGTGGTCGCCTCGTGCTCGCCCAAGCTCCACACGTACACGTTCCGCGGCGTCGCCTCGCGCGCCGGCCTCAACCCGTACGAGTACACCCAGGTGAACATCCGCGAGCAGTGCTCGTGGGTGCACACCGACGACCGCGAGGGCGCGACCCACAAGGCGACCGCGCTGGTCGCGGCCGGCATCGGCCGCACGCGGAACACCGTCCCGCTCGAGCCGATGGTCGTGGACACCACGCCGCACACGCTCGTCATCGGCGGCGGCATCGCCGGCTTGCGGGCGGCCATCGGTCTGGCCGACGTCGGGCTCAAGGTCACGGTCGTGGAGCGCGAGGTCGCGGTCGGCGGCTGGGTCAAGACCCTCGGCAAGATGTACCCGCACGGCAAGGACGGGCGGGTGCTCATCGACACCCTCGTCTCGGAGGTGAAGAAGCGCCCGTCGATCACGGTCCTGACCGGGGCCGAGGTCGTCGGCAAGGCCGGCTCGTTCGGCAACTACCGCATGAGCATCCGCGTCGGCGGCGAGGGTGCGGGGACGATCGAGATCCTCGTCGGCTCGGTCGTGGTGGCCACGGGCTTCGACAACTACACCCCCGGGGACGGCGAGTTCGGCTTCGGCTCCGAGGGCGTGCTGACGCTCACGCAGTTCAAGGAGATGGTGGACGCGGCCAAGGGGCCCCTGGCCTGGAAGGGCCGCCCGGTCCGCAGCGTTGCCTACATCTACTGCGTTGGCAGCCGCAACACGGGGGGCTGCTCCAACGCGTACTGCTCGCGGTTCTGCTGCGCGTCGACCGTGCAGACGGCCGTGCAGGTGTCCGGCCTCGACCCCTCGGTCCGCCAGTTCCACCTGTACCGCGACATGCGGACGTACGGCAAGTTCGAGCCGCTCTACACCGAGGCGCGCGACGCCGGTTCCGTGTTCCTCAAGTTCGACAACGACGAGCCGCCGACGGTCGCGATGGGCGCCAACCGCAAGCTGACCGTCACGGTGCGCGACCTGCTCACCGAGCGGACCGAGCTGGCGCTCCCCGTGGACCTGGTAGTCCTCGTGACGGGCATGATCCCGCGCGCGAACCAGGACCTCGTTGACGTGCTCAAGGTGCCCAAGGGCGGCGACGGGTTCTTCAACGAGATCCACCCGAAGCTGCGGCCGGTCGAGACCACCGTGGACGGCGTGCTGATCGCCGGCGCCTGCCAGGGCCCGAAGACCTCCGCGGAGGCGGTGACCCAGGCGCTGGCCGCCGTCACCCAGAGCGCGGCGATCCTCAAGAAGGGCTACACGGAGATGGAGCCCCTGGTGGCCGTCGTCGACGCGGATGCCTGCACCGCGTGCGGTGACTGCCTGACCACCTGCCCGTACGAGGCCATCAAGATGACCGAGGAGGGCGAGCGTCGCTTCGCGGTCATCGACGCCGCGAGCTGCAAAGGTTGCGGCGGGTGCGTCTCGTACTGCCCGGAGAACGCCATCGATCTCCTGGGCTACACCGACGACGAGATCAGCGGGGTGATCGCCGACATGATTGAGGTGCGCGTCTGATGCCTGGAGCCAACCGGGATGTCCGCGAGGTCATCCGCGAGGAGGCGGTCTGGAGGCCGCGCATCCTCGCCGCCCTCTCCAGCGGCCCCATGACCGTCCCCGAGAGCGCCGCGGCGATCAACGCGCCCGTCCACGAAGTCGTCTTCTGGGTGTTCGGCATGCGCCGTTACGGCTGGCTGGCCGAGCTCAAGGAGAGCGAGGACGGCGGCTACTTCCGCTACGAGCCCACCGGGCGGGTGTCCTGATGACCGCAACCACGCTTCCCGCCACGGCCCCGGTCGCGGTTGACCTAGGCCTCTACCCGGAGATCCAGAAGTTCGGCGCCACCGACATCAGCGCCTGCTTCTCGTGCGGCACATGCTCGGCCATCTGCCCGATGAGCCAGACAGACGGCACGTTCCCCCGCCGCATCATCCGCTACGCCCAGCTCGGCATGAAGGACGCGCTGCTGTCCTCCAAGGAGCTGTGGACCTGCTACCAGTGCGGCGAGTGCTCGGAATCCTGCCCGACCGAGGCTGACCCGTCCGAGTTCATGGCGGCGACCCGCCGGTACGCCATCGCGTCCTACGACAAGACCCGGATCGCCAGGGCCATGTACACGAACCCGGTCGTGGCGACGGCCGTGGCCGTCGTCATCGCCCTGTTCTTCGCCCTGTTCTTCCTGTCGTCCCACGGTTCGATGGCCGCCGACCAGCTCCTCCTCTGGAATTTCATCCCCGAGGAACTGGTCCACACCACCGGTGTCGTGGTGATGGCCCTGGTGTTCCTCGCCGGCATCGTCGGCGTGGTGGCCATGGTCCGCGACGTGGGCGCCAAGGAGGGCGTGTCGGTCAAGGACGCGCTCGGGTCGGGAGCGGGGCTCGCCCGCTCGGCGCGCGCCCTGTGGTACGCCATCGGCCTCGAGTCGTTCGGCCAGGTGCGCTTCCGCGAGGACTGCGAGACCGACGTCGCCTCGAAGGCGCTGCCGTGGTATCGCCGTCGCGGTGTCGTCCACATGATGGTGGTCTGGGGCTTCATGGGGCTGTTCGCCGCCACGATCCTCGACTACGGGCTCGCGCTGATCAACGTCAAGGCCACCGGCGCCCCGGTGCCCGTCTGGTACCCCATCCGCCTCCTCGGCACCGTCGCCGGCGCGTCGCTGGTGTACGGGACGACCGTCCTGATCGTGGACCGCTACCGCAAGGCCAACCGGTCGGTGACCAGCTCGATGCCGGCCGACTGGATGCTCTTGGCCCTGCTGTGGGTCACCGCGGTCACTGGGTTCACGATCGAGCTGGCGCTGTACCTGCCCGGCGCCCCCGTGTGGGGCTACTGGCTGTTCGTGGTGCACGTGTCCGTCGCGATGGAGCTCATCCTCCTGGCGCCGTTCATGAAGCTCGCCCACGTCATCTACCGACCGATCGCGCTGTTCTACGTCTCCCTCGCGCAGCAGGCGAAGGGAACGACCAAGTGACCCTGACCCTGCCCCAGGTGGCGCATGCGCACCATGAGCGGATCCTCGCCCTGGTGGACCGCCTGCCCGAGCAGGCGGACATGCTGCTGGACCCTCGGGCAGGGGACCCGCTGGCCGGCCTCGAGGCGACGGACGAGTTCCTGACCGGGACCCTGCTGCCGCACATCGAGGCCGCCGAGCGCGCCGTGTACCCGGAACTGGAGCGCGTGCTCCAGAACCGGCACTCGCTGCGCCCGATGCGCAACGAGCACGACCAGATCCGGCGGCTGGTCGGGGAGTACACCAGACTCTCCGGCCAGTTGCGCGCGGGCGGCGCCACGATCGGCCGTGGCGTGGCCCTGCGAAGGGTGATCTTCGCGCTCTACGCTCTCCTCAAGGTTCACCTGGCCGAGGAGGAGGCCTACTTGTACCTGATCGAGCGGAACGGCCACGATGGCCTCTCGGAGGTTGTCGCGTCGGCGCTCGACCACCCGGTGGCCGGCTGAGCCGGCACCCGGACCCCCGCAGAGACGCGCCGAAGGCAGCAGGAATGGCCCCGCGACGACCCGCCGCCCAGAAACCGGTCGTGGCAGAGGAGCGGCCCGCACGGGCCCTTCACGCGGTCCCGCCGCCGATTGCGCAGAATCCAGCGCCGCCGCCCGTGGTGCTGCCGTCGGCAGCGGCCGCTGACCCGGGCCCGGCTGGCCTCGCCATCGCGACGTCCCGCGACGAGTCGGGCGCCCCGATCCACCACGGCTGGTCGCAGGTCGCCACCCATCACCGCTGGCTGGAGCCGTTCGTGCTCATGGCGCTCGCGAGCGGCTGCGCGCACGGCTACGCCATCGTCGGTCTGCTCACCGAGATCCGCATCACCGACGGATCGCTTGACGTGGGCCAGGTCTACCGGTCTCTGCGGGACCTTGAGCAGGCCGGGCAGGTCGAGTCCACCTGGACGACGGGGAGCGGGCCGGCCCGCCGCGAGTACACGATCACCGAGGTCGGGTCGCGGGCGCTCGACGAGTGGGCGGCGGTCATGAAGGAGCGCCAACGCCTGATCGGCGAGTTCGACGCGGCCTACCTGGCGTGGCTCACGCGGCACCCCGGCCCGTCGCTGCTCCCCTAGAGGGACTCCCGCATCGCCTGGTCGAGGCTGCGTGCCAGCGCCTCCTTCTCCGCCTCGGTCAGGCGGCGCTCGAGGACGTCGAGGTAGAGCTCCTCTTCCGCGAGGTGCACCTTGAGCAGGGCGTGGAGCCGATACAGGACGCGCCGCAGCGCCATCCCCTCCACCGCGCTCCACGTGCAGGTCGCCGCGTGGGCGCGGTAGCTGGCAAGCTCCGCCACGAGGCGGTTGATGGTCCGGTGCTCCTCGCGCATCGGCGCCAGCGAGTGGTGCCCGGAGAGCTCGGCCTCGATGCGCCCGTACAGCGTTCGCTCGATCGCGGCCATGTGCGGGACCAGGTGCCCGACGACGAACTCATACTCGGAGTCGAACACCGGGTGGAGCGACTCGCAGTCCACTCGGCCGACCATCTCGGCCAGCTCGAGGAGTCGATCCACGTGCGGGACGAGACGGGCGTGGTGCTCGTCGCTCGTCGTGCGCAGCGACACCCGCTCGCCGCCCGCCAGCGTCGACTCGCCCATGACCGGAACACTCCTGCTGCGACCGCGCAACCGCGCGGCGACCATCGTGCCGCAGATTGCCCGGCGGCGCTTCGCCGGGGTGCGCGATCATGTCCGTCACCGGTCCGCCGACCGGCACCCCACCGATCCCCGGAGGCCACCTGACCCATGCCCACCTATCGCGTCCTCGCCTGGCGATCCGTCCCCACCCAGGTCGAGGTGACGGCCGACGACGGCACCGCGTTGAAGCAGGCGATGCCGCGCTGGTTCATGCAGGAGATCAGCCGGATCACCATGCGCGAGGGCCTTGCCCAAACCGACGACTACCTTGAGGAGTTCGCGTGGAGCGAGCCCGTGGCCCGGGAGGGCACGGGCCAGGAGGTCCTCGAGGCGGTCATCGCCGAGCAGGCGGCCAAGTTCGGCCGCAAACCCGACGGGCACCCGCTGGACGGCGCAGACCGGTACGCGGGCGACGGCGCCTGAGGCGCCTCCCAAGATGGCCTGGGTCCGGCCTGGGTCCGGGTCCGGTTCGCGCTCGCCGTGGGCGAGGCGCTGGGCGACGGCGTCGGCGCGGCGTTTGGGACCCCCAGGGAGGTGATGGCCGGAGCGACGGTGACCGCGACCCGCTCACGGGGCTACTGCCCGCTGGAGATCAAGCCAGTCGCGCAGCGCCGTCACGGAGAACACGTCGCTCTCGAGATCCTTGATCGCGGTTGACGGCGGCGTGTTCGGGTCCAGCGCGAAGGTGTCCAGGATCGCCGGCAGCGGGATCCCGAACGCCGCGGCCACGTCGCCGACGGTCATCCAACCCTTGATCTCGGTCGTGGAGGCTCCGTCGAGCGTGACCGCGGCTCCTCCGACGGCCGTTCGGCCGCTCGTCTGCCAGGCCCCGACCGCCGCGCTCGTGGAGATGACCCCGGCGAACACGCCCACGACGAGCAGGCCGTACAGGCCGACTGGCAGGTGCCGGCCCAGGCGGCTCGGCGAGGGGCGGCCCGGGCGAGGGGCGGGAGCCTCCGCCGTGGCCCTGACGTCAACCGTGGCCCTGACGTCAACCGTGGCCCTGACCTCAGCCTCGGCGGGCGCCGAGGCGGTGGCGTGGCCGGGCCCGTGCGCGGGCTGCCGCGGGCTCACGCCGGGCCCCCGATCGGCAGGCCGACGTGCAGTTCGAGGGCGCCGGCACGCGGGCACGCCTCCACGCACTCGAGGCAGCCGATGCAGTCCGGGGAGGTGATCCTGGTGGCCTTGGCCACGTCGATGCCCATGGGGCAGCTCCTGGTGCAGAGGTTGCAGTTGACGCAGGCCGACTCACTGCGCTCCAGGCGGACGGGGCTGAGTCGGGCCAGCAGGCCGTTGGCGGCCCCGAGCGGGCAGGCGTACCGGCACCACGGCCGGTCGACGACCAGCGCCCCGACGAGGGTCACCGCCAGGACCGCCATGCCGAACCCGGCGCTCGCGGTGCCGATGTCGAGCAGCGCGATCCACGGGTCGACGTCCCGGAAGACCATCACCCCGAACGCCGCGGCCCCCCACAGCGCCCAGACGAGCACCGCGTACTTGGTCAGGCGCAGGGGCCGGTCGAGGATCGCGAGCGGGCTCGCCTTGGCGCGCAGCGCCCGAGTCGCCCGGTGGGCTGCCGGCACGCGCCGCTGGACGGCAGCGCTCGCGCCGGCCACCAGGTCCTGGAGGAACCCGAGCGGGCAGACCCAGCCGCAGAAGGCCCCGCGCGCGAGGACGGCGAGCAAGAGCACGGCCACCGCGAGCACCACGTTCGCTGCGTGGACGTGCGGCACGAACGCGCCCGTGGTGAGGTACGTCGCCAGCGTCTCGAGGCCACCGAACGGGCACACGGCCTCCGGGCTTGTGGCCGTCGGCCCGGCGGCCGCGGCGAGCGCCCGGTTGATCGCGATGGCCGCGACGAGCGCGAGGCCCGACGCCTGGACCATCCGGCGCGCGCCCTGGATGCCGCGCAGGGCGGCAAAGCCGCGTCGGGGCCGCCGGATGGCGCCGAACGGACGACCGTTGTCGGTCACGTCGAGGATGCGAAGCGGGGTCGGCGTCATGCGGGTCCGCTCCCGCGGGCAGTGATTCGGGGCGCGCTCATGGTTGACTCCCTGGTGCCGCTGCTGGGCGAGTGGCGCCGCCAACGCTCGGGCAGGTGCGTGGGCCCCGTGTGAAGACGGGGTGGAGTTCCGCGGGTCTCGCGCCGGAGCCCGGGGCGTCGAGCGGGGTTCTCCGTCCCTTCGACCCGCCGGATGCCCTCGCCACCTCCACGGCGCCTCCGCGGGGGGTCCGCAATCGGGCGCGACGCTGCTGGCACCGGTCCGACAGGCGGTCCGGGCTGGCGGCGGGAGCCCGTCGCGACACCAGAGGTGCACCACCATGCAGCACAAGTTCGGGATCCTGGCGGGGGTCGGCTCCGCGGTGCTCGGCCTGACCATCGCGGCGGGTGCCGTCCTGGCGGCCGGCCCGCACGGCGTGGGCGTCGGGAGCGCCGCGGGCGCGTCCGTCGGGAGCGCCGCGGGCGCGTCCGTCGGGGCCCATGGCACCGGCTCCGGCGGCTACGGCGCCTACGGGAGTGGCCCCGGCGCGGGCGCGGACACCGCGACGCAGGCGCGCACGCGGGCCATTGCGGCGGGGCTCGCGCAGCCGCAGGGCACCCTGACGGACGTCCAGGCGTCGAGCCTCGCGGGCCTGGCGAGCGAGGAGAAGCTCGCGCTCGACCTCTACACCGCCCTGGGCGAGCAGTACCGCACCCCCGTCTGGGGCAACATCGCGGCGGCCGAGGCCACCCACCTCGACGCGGTGCGGACTCTCCTGGCGCGCTACGGGATCGCCGACCCGACTGCCGGCCGCTCGGCGGGCGACTTCGCCACGCTCGACACCACGAGCCTCTACCGCTCGCTCCTCGCCCAGGGCGCCGGGTCGGAGTCGGCCGCATGGGCCGCGGGCGTGGCCGTCGAGCAGGATGACATCGCCACGCTCGACACCGCCGCCAGCGGCGTGACGGCTCCCGACGTGGCGGCCGTTGAGGCGAGCCTGCGCTCGGCGTCCGAGCAGCACCTGGCCGCGTTCACGCGGCTGCTCGGCAACTGACCGAGTCCGCCCGCCGCCGGCCGGTGCGAGCACGCGGGAACTCCACGGTTCGCCCACGTGGGCTCCACGCCGGCCCGCGACGCTCTCGCCATCAGGTCCGGGGACCGTCCCGGACCGCCAGCCCAGAAAGGCGTCCAGCCATGAAGAACCTCATCGCACCCGTCCTCGGCGCCAGCGCCGCGGTCCTGCTCGCCGTGGGCGTCGCGTCGGCGGCCACGCCCGCCCCGTCGCCGACGATCGTCGTCGCGCCCGCCGCGACCGCGCCCGCCCCGACAGCGGCCCCGGCCACGGCCCCGGCGGCCGGGGCCTACTCGGTCCTGACCCCAATCCTCGGCCTGTCCAACGCGGAGATCTCGGCACTCCGCGTCGGGGGCCTCAGCCTGGCGCAGATCGCGGAGCGCCAGAAGGTGGACCCGCAGCGGCTGGTGGACGCGCTCGTGGCCCAGTGGTCCGCCCGCGTGGACGCCCGCCTCGCCGTTGGCGCGATCACGGCGGACCAGGCCAAGACGCTCAAGGCGGACCTCGCCGCGCAGGCCTCGGCGATGGTCGAGCAGACC
>JAKAHL010000278.1 GCA_021815005.1 Chloroflexota bacterium | reverse complement strand
CGCTCCGGGCGCGACCCGGGCGGGGTGACGCTGGTCGCCGTGTCCAAGACCGTCGCCCCGAACCGGATCCGGGCCGCGGTGGCCGCTGGCCTCACCGTGCTCGGGGAGAACCGCGTCCAGGAGGGGGCGGCCAAGATCCCGCACGTCGCGGGCGCCCAGTGGCACCTCCTCGGCCCCCTCCAGGCGAACAAGGCGCGGCGCGCGGTGGAGCTGTTCGACGTGCTCGAGGCGGTCGGGTCGCTCGAGCTCGCGGAGCGCCTCGACCGCGTCTCGAGCGACCTCCGGCCCGGGCGCCCGCTGCCCGTGCTGCTCCAGGTCAACGTGGCTGGCGACCCGGCCAAATCGGGCTTCGACGAGGCGGGCATCGAGGCGACCCTGCCGCACCTCGCGAGCCTGCGCGGCCTGCGTCTCGACGGGCTCATGACGATCGGGCGCCTCGTGCCCACCGCGCAGGAGGCCCGCCCGACCTTCCGCGCCCTGCGCGTCCTCTCGGGACGGCTGCGGGCGGTCGAGCCGCGCCTCGGCCCGGCGCTCTCGATGGGCATGAGCGACGACTACGAGGTGGCGGTGGAGGAGGGCGCCACGATCGTGCGCGTCGGGCGCGCGCTGTTCGGCGAGCGTCCCCGTCCGGCCGCGGCAGACCCTGCCCGGTAGGTCCGCCCGTGAGCCCAGCCCAGCTGTTCGCCGGCGTCTTCGTCATGCTGCTCTGGGGGCTCGTCCTGGCGCGGATCCTGCTCACCTTCGCCGACCCCGGGCATCGGTGGCGGGCGTCCAGGCTCGTGATCGACATGACCGAGCCGCTCCTCGCCCCGCTCCGCCGCCGCCTGCCCAGCACCGGCGCGTTCGACGCGTCCGCGGTGCTGGTGCTCGTGATCCTCGGCTTCCTCTGGCGGCTGCTGCTGTGACGGCGGGCGATCGCTCGCCCCTGCGCATCCCGGTCCGGCTCACGCCGCGGGGCGGTGCCGACCGGGTCGACGGCGTGGTCGAGGGCGTGCTGCGGGTGCGGGTCGCGGCACCGCCTGCGGACGGCGCCGCGAACCGGGCGCTGCTGCGCCTCCTGGCCGACGAGCTGGGCGTGCCGCGAGGGTTCGTCCGGCTGGCCTCGGGCGAGTCGAGCCGCGTCAAGGTGGTCGAGGTGGACGGGCTGGACCGCGCGGCCGTGGCGCGCCGCTGGCCCGGGCTGGGGCGCTGACGGGTCGCGAGACGCCCGCCCCGGACGCCTCATCGAATCGCGCACTCGCGCTAGAATGCGAGTCCCTTCGGGGAAACGGGCGATTAGCTCAGTCGGTCAGAGCGCACGGTTCACATCCGTGAGGTCACTGGTTCGAGCCCAGTATCGCCCACCATCCTGACGGTCCATCCAGGCGGAGCCCGGCGGCTCCGCCTGCGTGATTCTGACGGCCTGCCGCCGGTGTCTCCCGTCGCCCCGGGGCCGTTCGGCGGACGGGCCTGGAATTCTCAGACAGCGGCGTAACAATCCCCGGCGACGCCGCGTCGCACGCATCGAAAGCCTCGCTCGACGGCCTCCTCCCCGTCGGGCTGGGCCCGCGCAGCGCGAAGCCCCCCGGTCCCGGGGGGCTTCGTCGTGTCCGGCGCGGCGCTCAGCCGGCGGCGAGCCGGCGGAGCACGGCGGGCAGGATGCCGCCCTGGCGCAGGTACTCCACCTCGATCGGGCCGTCGAGCCGGGCCACGACCCGGAAGCTCCGGGCGGTGCCGTCCTCGTCCGACCGGGCGGTGACGGTGACCACCTGCCGCGGCGCCAGGTCCGCGACCCCGGCGATCGTGTAGGCCTCCCGGCCGGTGAGCCCGAGCGATGCCGCGCTCTCGCCGGGCAGGAACTGGAGCGGCAGCACGCCCATCCCCACCAGGTTCGAGCGGTGGATCCGCTCGTAGCTCTCGGCGATGACCGCCCGGATGCCCAGCAGCGTCGTGCCCTTGGCGGCCCAGTCGCGCGACGAGCCGGAGCCGTACTCCTTGCCGGCGATCACCAGGCACGGGGTGCCCTGGGCCCGGTACGCCATCGCCGCGTCGTAGATGAACGTCTCGGCGCCGTCGGGGAGGTGGACCGTGTACGGCCCCTCCCTGCCCTCGACGAGGCGGTTCCGCAGGCGGATGTTGCCGAACGTGCCGCGCATCATCACCTCGTGGTGGCCGCGGCGGGCGCCGTACTGGTTGAAGTCCACCGGGGCCACGCCGTGCGCCTGGAGCCACCGGCCGGCGGGGGACCAGGCCGCGATCGAGCCCGCCGGGCTGATGTGGTCGGTGGTCACCGAGTCGCCGAGGAGCGCCAGCACACGGGCGTCGACGATGTCGGTCAGGGGTGCCGGGTCGCGGGTGAGGCCCTGGAAGAACGGCGGGTTGGCGATGTACGTGGACGCGTCGTCCCAGGCATAGCGGTCGCCCTCGGGGATGGCGATGGCGCGCCACCGCTCGTCGCCCTCGAACACGGTCGCGTACGTCTGGCGGAAGAGCTCCGCGTCGATCGTCCGGCCGACGACCTCTCGGATCTGCGCCTGCGTGGGCCACACGTCGGCGAGCATCACCGGCCGCCCGTCGGCGCCTGTGCCCAGCGGCTCGGTGGTGAGGTCCACGTCCACGCGGCCCGCGAGCGCGAAGGCGACCACGAGCGGCGGCGAGGCGAGGTACGCAGCGCGCACGAGCGGGTGCACCCGGCCCTCGAAGTTGCGGTTGCCCGAGAGCACGGCCGCCACCACCAGCTGGTCGGCCTCGACAGCCTTGGCGACGGGTTCATCCAACGGGCCGGAGTTGCCGATGCAGGTGGTGCAGCCGTAGCCCGCCAACGCGAAGCCCAGGCGGGCGAGGGGCTCCATCAGGCCGGCGCGCTCGAGGTAGCCGGTGACCGCCCGCGAGCCCGGGGCGAGCGACGTCTTGACGGCGGGGTTGACCTCGAGGCCCCTGGCCACCGCGTTCCTGGCCACCAGGCCCGCGCCCACCATCACCATCGGGTTGGACGTGTTGGTGCAAGAGGTGATGGCCGCGATCACCACCGAGCCGTGCCCGAGCTCGGTGCTGGCGCCGCGCGCCTCGACGGCCCTGCGGGGCACGCCCACCGTGTCGGGGTAGGCGGC
>JAKAHL010000277.1 GCA_021815005.1 Chloroflexota bacterium | reverse complement strand
GGGCGGGCCGAACATTGCCCGGTTGCGCGGCGTGGGGCCAATCCTCGCGTGCGAGGCGCGGTCCTCGGGCCCGAGGTACGCCTCGACCTCCACGATCCTGCCCACCCGCCGCTCGCCGCCGGCGCGTCCCGGTTCCCGCACCAGCAGCGCGCCGAGGACGGCGCGGGCGGCCGCCAGCGTGTCGCCGGCCAGCAGGCCCCTGGGGAAGGGCCGCTCGGATGGCGGGCGGGTCACCGGCCGTACAGGGCGCGGAGCGGTGACGGCAGCAGGAACCCGGTCAGGCCCACGAAGCCGGGGATCAGCTGGCCGTGGAGGAGCCCGCCGGTCCACGACCCGTTGACGGCAGTCCAGAACTCCCGCAGGAGCGGCAGCTCGGAGGGGTCCGCCGCGGCGGGGCCGCGCAGGAAGAACTGGTCCAGGATCACCACGGCGCACAGGAGCAGCAGGCTGCCCTGGACGATCCCGAGGATTCCGCCGGCCACCTCGTCCACGACGGGGTGCTCCGCGAACACGGCCACGCGCTGGTAGGTCCCCTGGGTGATGAGGGCGAAGGCGAACACGGCCGCCAGGAACAGCGCCCCGAACCCGACCATCTGCGCGTAGCCGCTCGGAAACTGCGTCCAGTGGCTGGCCAGGAACGGTCCCAGGTACGTGTTGAGCTGGGCGGCGAGGAAGAACGAGAAGGCAACGGTGAGGGTGCCCACCAGCCGCCGCACCGCGCCCTGCGCGTAGCCCAGCACGAACCAGCCGAGCAGGTAGGCGAAGATCACGAGGTCCGTGAGGTTGACCGTCGCGAAGAAGCCGCCGATGTCCACCCTGCCCTCCACCCGGTGCCGGGCGACCGCGTTCCGCGGCCCTCTCCCCGACAGAAGCGTAGCAGCGTGCAGCGTGTGGCGGCAACGTGCGCGGCCTTGTCCCCCTGCCGGTGCCCGGCCCGCGGCGCAAGGGTGCCCGATGCGCGGGCCCGGGCCGTCAGGCCCGGCGCCGCCCCCCGATCGCCGGCAGCGCGGCCACGACGCCGGCCACCGCCGCCTCCAGTTCCGGGTCGGTGAGCGTCCGGTCCCCGGCACCGAGGCGGAGACGGTAGGCGAGGCTCTTCTCGTCGGCGGCGAGCGGGACGCCCCGGTAGATGTCGAACAGGCCGACGTCGCGGAGCAGCGCGCCGGCATGGGCGCGGATGAGCGCCTCGACCGCCGCGGCGGGGGTGGACTCGGGCACGACGATCGCGAGGTCTCGGTCCACCTCCTGGAAGCGCCCCACGGCGCGCGCCCGCTCGGGCGCGAGGCGACCCGCAGCCAGGCCGCGCAGCGCCACCTCGGCGAGGATCACGCGCTGCGTCGTTCGCAGGCCCCAGGCGTCGGCGACGTCCGGGTGGAGTTCGCCCGCGATCGCGAACAGCTCGCCGCCGGCCGTGGCGCGGGCCGTGCGGCCCGGGTGGAAGACTGGCTCGGCCGTCTCGGGCGCGTACTGGAGCGCCGGCAGCCCGACGCGCCGCGCCAGCAGCTCCAGCACGCCCTTGGCGTCGTCGAGGTCGTAGGGGCGGGCCGCGCGGTTCCAGGCGGGCTCCTCGGCGGCGCCGGTGAGCGCGATGCCGAGGCGCCACCACTCGCGGGCGTCGCTGCCCGCGTGCGCGTAGCCCTTGCCGATCTCGAACGCCGCGACGTCGGGCGTGCCGTGGCGCAGGTTCACCGCCACGACGTCGAGGAGGCTGCCCAGCAGGTTGCGGCGGAGGAGCGAGTGGTCGCGCGAGAGCGGGTTGGTCACGCCGATCGGATCCCCTCCCGGCTGGTCCTCGCCCTCGACCGAGGGCACCTCGCGGGCGAGCGCGAACGTCTCGACGTGCCGCGGCGAGACGAGGGCGCTGGTGACCACCTCGGTCAGGCCGGCCCCCGCGAGGGTCTCGCGGACGAGCTGGCGGACCTCCAGGGGCGACGCCCGGAACCCCGGCATCAGCGTGTCCGGCGTCACCGAGGGGACGAGCTCGTAGCCGCGGACGCGGGCGACCTCCTCCGCCACGTCCGCCTCCACCACGATGTCGCGGCGCCAGGTGGGCACGAGGGCGGTGAGCGTCCGGCTCAGGTCCGGCACCACGGCGAGCAGGTTCGGCTTGAGGGCCACGTTGACGCGGTCGCCCGCCGACGCGGGCTCGGTCTCGACGCCCACCCGCGCGAGGAGCTCGCGCTGCTCGTCGGCCGTGAGCTCGGTGCCGAGCAGCCGGTTGACGCGGGCCGGGCGGAACGACACGCGGGCCGGGCCGGGCTCGTGGGGCATCGTGTCCACGCGTCCGGGCGCGACCTGCCCGCCCGCCCACTCGCGCAGGAGCTGGGCCGTTCGGTCCGCGCCGAGGCGGGCCATCCGAGCCTCCTGCCCCTTCTCGAAGCGGCTGGACGCCTCGGAGCGGAGGCCGAGGCGGAACGCGGTGCGGCGGATGCTCACCGGGTCGAAGATGGCCGACTCGATCACGATGTCCGTGGTGGCGTCGGAGACCTCGGAGTTGGCGCCGCCCATCACGCCGGCGACGGCGAGGGGGCGCTCCGGGTCCGCGATGACCAGGGTGTCGGCGGTGAGCTCGCGCTCCACGTGGTCAAGCGTCTCGAGGCGCTCCCCGGCTCGCGCGCGCCGGACGACCACCAGCGGCCGGCCGTCGGGACCAGCGCCCACGGCGGCGGCGTCGAACGTGTGGATGGGCTTGCCCAGCTCGAGCATCACGTAGTTGGACGCGTCCACGACGTTGCTGATGGGCCGCTGGCCCGCCGCGAGCAGGCGCATCTGGACCCAGTCGGGCGACGGGCCGACCCTGACGCCACTCACCCATCGGCCCACGAAGCGGGGGCACAGGTCGGGGTCGCGGACGTCCACGCCGAACCGCTCCGCGGACGAGCGGTCGCTCCCCTCCTCCACCGCGATGGCCGGCTGGCGGACCTCAGCGCGCGTGGCGGCCGCGACCTCCCGGGCGAGGCCCAGGATCGAGAGCGCGTCGCCGCGGTTCGGCTTGACGTCCACGTCGAGGACCACGTCGCCGTACAGGTCGGCGAGCGGGACGCCCAGCGGGGTGTCGTCCGGCAGGATCAGGATGCCGTCCGCGTCGCCGGTCAG
>JAKAHL010000276.1 GCA_021815005.1 Chloroflexota bacterium | reverse complement strand
GGCACGCAGGCCCGACGACGCAGCCAGTGCGGCGAGTTGGCGGCGCCAGCCGTCCGGGCCGCGGGCGACCAGGCCGTCCACGCCGTCGCGGACCGGGTCGTACGGGCCCGGCCCGTCGAACCCCGCCAGGACGGACGGGGCACCGGCGAGGGCGTACTCGAGCCAGTGGAGCTCGCTGCGGGCGCGGTTGTAGCGGTCGTCCGCCAGCGGGGCGAGGCCGATCCCGGGGCGAGCGGCCGCGAGGGACGCGGCGAACTCGCGCGCCCCGTCCACCCAGGGGCGGGCCCCGTCCACGGCCGCCCCGGCAGCGGGGTCGCCCCCCGCGCCCAGCCAGACCCGACGGACCCCCGGCACCGCGGCCGCGGTCTCGTCCACCGCGGCGCGGGCCACCGCGTAGTCGCGCATGCGCGACGCGGGGCCGTGGTACACGATCCGGAGCGCCCCCGGGTCCGCGGCCGCGGCCACGTCCGGTGGAATGCCCTCGTACCAGGCCGGGTCCAGGGCGTTCCGGACCACGCGGACCTCGGCCCGGGCGTAGGGGGCGAGGCGCTCCGCCAGCACCGGCGTGGACGCGGTCACGAGGTCCGCCAGGGCAAGCAGGCTCCGGACATCGCGCCGTTCCGCGCCGAGCCGAGCGGTGAGTCCCGGCGGCCCGGGCTCCCCGAGCAGGTCGTCGTCCGTGTCGTACAGGACCGCCGCGCCCTGGAGCGCTCCCCGACTGTCCGCCAGCGTGTCGAACAGCACCCTGGCGTGGATGTCGTGCCCGGCGGCGCGGTGCCCCGTGGCCCGGAGGTGCAGCCACAACTGCTCGGCACGCCGCGCCACGGTGTCACAGTCGAGACACGCGTGAGCCGTTCCGTACCACCGCCGGAAGACGACGACATCGGCCCACGCAAGCGGCGACAGGTCGATGGTGGCCCGCCGCTCGTGGACGGCCCTGTCGACGTCGCGCGTCAGCGCGCTGGGGACCCGGACCTCGTAGGGGGCCATGGACGCCCACGTCCGCATCTCCACCCCGAGGCCCGGGAGGTACGGGGCGAATGCCCCGAACCGGATGCTCTCGCTGACCCCGCCGTTGAACTCGCCGTAGAGCAAGACCCGAAGATCGGGATGCGAGCCCGGGGCACCCTCGGTCACGGCCTGTCGCGCGGAAGGTCGGGTTGCGCGCGCCCGCCGGGGCTCCCCTCCTCGCCCGCGCCCAGCAACGCCCGGATCCGCTCGCGGGCCGACGAGGCCTCGTGGACCTCCGCCTCCACGGCGCGCAGCAGCTCCGCGCGGACCACCCGCACCTCGCGCGGCGCGTCCACGCCCAGGACCACGCGGTCGCCCTCGATGCGCACCACGACAAGCTCGATCCCGTCGCCGACGAGGATCGACTGGCCCGGGCGCCGCGTCAGGACGAGCACGGCGTCACCCGGCGGGGGCGAGGCGGGCCACCGCGGCCCGGACCCCGTACGACGGATCCTCGAGCACCAGCTGGCGGGCGGTGCCGTCGGGCGCCACGGCGATGGGCCCGGCGAGGTTCGCGGTGACCACGGCAGGCTGCGGGCTCGACAGCAGCACCAGGAGCACCTCGTCGGCCGCCACCCGGCCCCCGGCGCGGAGCGCCTCGGTCATGCCCGGGCGCACGTCGTCGGCCGCCGCCGCCAGCCAGCCAAGCGCGGGCTCGTCGCGGTCCGTCAGCTCCACGAACGCGCCCCCGGCGACGGGCTGCACGTCGAGCGTGCGCGTGGCGGGCAGCCCGACCAGCCCCTCGGGGAGGGCCAGGACGGGCGGGACCGAGACGTCAGAGCTCATCGACCAGGGTCTTCTGGAGGATCTTGGCGTTGACCGAGATCGCGGCCTGGTAGGTGGTCTGGCGCGTGGTGGCCTCGGTGATGACCGTGGGCAGGTCCGCGTCCTGCAGGGTGGAGAGCTGGGCCGTGGACGTCTGCTGGGTGTCCGTCAGGAACGTCTGCGCGTCGGTCAGGCGGTTGTCGATGGCGCCGATCCTGGTGCGCGCGTTGAGCGCTGCCGTGAGCGCGTCGTCGAGGCCCGCGATGGTGGCCGCCTGCGGCTTGTTGCCGGCGCCCAGGTCGGCGGCGAGGGCGGACGCCGCGGCGAGCGCCGGGCCGAACGCCGTGTCGGCGGTGACGTTGACCTGGAGGGTGACGCCCTGCGAGATGCGCGCGCCGATGGGGTTGCCGTCGCCCTGGTAGGCGCCGGTCGCCGACGCGTACGGCGCCGTCGAGGTCTTCTGGCCGCTGAACAGGTAGTCGTCGCCGTTCTTGGCGTTCGCCAGCGACACCAGCTGGTCCGAGAGCTGCTGGACCTCCTCGAGGATCCCCTGCCGGTCCGACGCGGAGAGCGTGTCGTTGGCGGCCTGGAGGCTCAGCTCCTTGAGCCGCTGGATCGCGTCGCCGGCGCTCGACAGCGCGGTCTCGGCCGCGGAGGTGTAGCCCTGCGCCGTGCCGACGTTGCGCAGGTACTGGGCCATGGAGGCCAGGCTCTGGTTGAGCTTGATGGCGGCCTGCGTGTCGGCGGGGCCGTCGGACGGCCGGTTGAGGCGCTTGCCCGAGGAGACCTGCTCCTGGGCCTTGGCCATGGCGGCGTAGTTCGACTGGAGGTCCCGCAGCGTCTGGGCGGTGAGCATGGAGTTGGTGATGCGCATCGCACTGCCCCGCCTAGATCATCTTGTTGATCAGGGTGTCCAGCATCTCGTTGATGGTCGTGATGACCTTCGCCGAGGCCTGGTACGCCTGCTGGAACCGGATCACGTCGGTCGCCTCCTCGTCCAGCGAGACGCCGCTGATGGAGGACCGGCGGTTGTCCAGCTGGGTCAGGACCAGCGACTGGTTGCCCTGCATCTCGGTGGCCTGCGCGGAGTCCGCGCCGATCTGGCCGATGAACGACGCGTACACGTCGGTCGGCGTCTGCTTGCCTGCGCCGAACGTGGCCGAGTCCACGAGGCCCGCGATGGCCGATGCGATGGAGGTGTCGCCGGGGGCGCCGGCCGACGCCGCCACGACCACCTTGGTCGGGTCGGTGCCGATGGCAGTGTTGACCGCGAGGCTGGACGCCGCGGCCCCGGGCGTGTAGGTGAACAGCGCGAGGCCCGCGT
>JAKAHL010000275.1 GCA_021815005.1 Chloroflexota bacterium | reverse complement strand
CGCGTCCGTCGAGGCCGCGTCCAGCAGGTCCGGGCGAGGCGTCCGCTCGGACGAGTCCTCGACCACGGAGAGCACCTCGATCTCGTCCGGGTCGCCCGGCAGCCAGTTGCCCCACGAGCGGTCGAAGTAGTCGGCGCTGCCGGCGGTGTACTGAGCCAGGACCGTGTAGCCCTCGCCCTCGTAGGTCCAGCCGGCCGATACCTTGCGCGTCCTCATGGCTGGGACTCCTCTCCCAACCACTCGACATCGGAGATGTAGGCATTCCTGTAGCCCTTCGCGGCCAGGTACTTCGCGGCCTTTGCGGCGGCTCCGCCAGCGTCCCCGGCGATAACGGTTGACGTATCCACGATGCCCGTGTGGCCGTTCTCTCGAATCGTCACCTTGAACATCCGCATCCTAGCCATAGTCACTTCCCCTCCTGCTGGGCGACGAACGCCCCGTAGTCCACCTCGCACCGCGTGGAGCAGAACACCTCGCCGGACAGGCGCCCGCAGGTCGAGCAGGCGTAGACGACCCGCTCCACCCGCGCCCGGCGGAACGACTCCCGGGCCCGCTCCATCGACCCGATGGCCTCGCGCATCACGGCGAGCGGAGTCATGCGGCCTCCGGGGCCTGCACGGCGGCGCGGCTCGCGGCGTGCCAGGCAAGGAGCGCGGCGTCCAACTCCCGGTCCACGGCGTCGCGGGCCAACTGCTGCTTGGCACCTTCGGAGGCGTCGGCGGGCGGCCAGTAGTTGCTCGCCATCGTCGCCCGGTAGGCGGCGCGGGCCCGCTCCAGCCGCTCGTACGCGGCGACCTGTTCCGGCGTGGGCTGCGATTCGGTGGGGGGCGCCATGGCTAGATATGCCTCCAGGTTCTGCGCGCGACTACGTGACCAACCGTGACGGGGTGGACTCCAAACCGTTTCCCCAACTCCACGAGTTTGGCGCCGCCAGCGGCCATGCGGCGAATCTCAAGCGCGTCCGCCTCGGTAAGAACGGCCCAAGGCATTTGCTCGCCACGAATCGTGACGGTCCTGCGTCCCTGATTCTTGGCCTGTTCGGCTCGCGTCGCCCACCGGCAGTTGCCGGGCTCGTAGTTCCCGTCGTTGTTGATGCGGTCTAGCGTCATGCCTGGAGGCCGCTCGCCCATGTCGGCTAGGAAGTTGGCGAACCTGGCCCATCGCTCACACACCTTGATGCCGCGCCCGCCATACCGGTGGTAGTTGTGCTGATTGGGGTTCAAGCACCTTGTGCGCATGTGTTCCCAACTACGGAGCGTCGGGGACTTCCGTTGCTTTGTCTTCGCCATGTCCGTTCCCGTTCGTGCTGCGTGACGCTCGCTGGTTTCTCCGCTACCCCTGCTCCGGTGTGGCCGGCGTACCGAGCCACTCAGAGGAGCCGTGCCGTCTGGTTCGGCGGGCGCGGCGGCGAGCTACGGGAAGGACTCTAGCGCAAACTTGCGCCGTGCGCAAGTCCGACATGCGATAAAAGCAGGACCTAGGAGGGGAGGACTAACCGCAGGCGCGGCACGGCTGGCGCAGGCCGACAGGCCACGCAGTACCAGCGCGGGGGCGAGCCGTACAGCGCCCGCGCTTCGCTACCACACGCAGTGCAGCGCGGCGGCGGTGGCGGTGAGGACGATTTGCAGGGCATTGAGGTACCGCGAGACCGCCTCGATGTCGTTGTGGCGGCCGGCGGCTTCGGCGAGGCGAGCGAGATGGGCGATCCGAACAGTCAGATCCGGGAGGCTCACCGGCTCTGCCTGCTCAATCGGAGCGGCTAGGAGGTGCATGAAGCGGTACTTTACGCTGCCCGTGCGCGTGCGGCAACATGACACCCGCGTCGTACCATGAACAAGTACGCACCCTTGGCTTGATTCCTAGCCCTAGTGGCTCATTTTCTGGCCCCGGCCGGTGCCATCGCCCTGGGACCATTCCCATTCCTCGCCGGCCCGGAGAGGCCAGCCGGAGGGGGCCCGGAGCCAGCGGGCGAGCTGGACCAATTCGTGGGCACCGAAGGCGTATTCGCCCGACATCCGGCGCGAGAACCCGGAGTCGTCTAGGCCCAAGTGGCCGGCGGCTTCCTTGTCGGTATGCCCGCGCCGGGACAGGCCGTCCTGAACGTTGGCGATCACGATGGAGACGGCGGGGACTTGGGTCACCACCCACTTCTTGGGTCGCCTGGGCACGGGTCGGATCATGGCACTACCGCTGCGTCCGGCGCTACGGCCGCGTCATGCTTGCGCACCCCTACGGGATTTGCTATAAGCGCAAGTATGCAACTGGGCAGGAAACTCCGCGAATACCAGCGGTCGAAGGAGTTGACGCAGGACCAACTGTCTCGGTTGCTGCGGATCGACGCCGGGACCACCAGCCGCATCCTCGCCGGGAAGCGCGGCGTGTCCATCAAGCGTCTGAAGCAGATCGCCAGGGCCATCGGATTGCCGCCCTCGGAGTTGCTGTGACCCCGCCCCCGCCCGGCTCCGCTGCCCCCGGCCATGCAGAGTGGACCTCCCGCGAGAATGTGACAATGCCGCCAAAGGTCGCGCAACGCGCGTGCAGCGGAGATATCGCGTGATCCGCTACCGGCTGCACCGCGACCGGGCCGCGCTCGCTCGTATCGCTCAGGCCCGGTACGCCGCGCCCGACTATGCAGCCGCCGTCGCGCTCATTCGGATCGATGGCGGCGAGTCCTACACGATGGTCTCCGCCCACGCGGTTTCCGATGCCTGCGCCGAGGTCGCGGAGCGCGAGGACATGCTGGCCGCGCTCGCCGGGGAGCCGGCGTGACCGCCCAACTCGCGATGCCGCTCCGGGCCCCGGGTCGCGATCGGCAGGAGTCGATCACCGCCGAGGTGCTGCGGGTGCTGGAGGAGCGCGCGGGCGAGCCCATCTCACAGGCCGCGCTGGCCGAGCGGGTGCGGTACCGGCTCGCGCTGGACCACCTGTCGGCCGCGACGATGGCGAGGCGCGCGAAGGACGCCATCAGATCGCTGCGTCTGCGGCGCGTGCTCATCGCCAGCGATGCCAGCGGGTACCGCCTCGACTCCGACAAGCGGGGCATGCACCGGGTCCTCGCGCAGATCCGCAGCGAGGCCGAGCTGCTGCGGGCCTGGGATGCGGCGCTCGCC
>JAKAHL010000274.1 GCA_021815005.1 Chloroflexota bacterium | reverse complement strand
CTGGCCGTCATCGCCACCTACCTGATCGTCGCGTTCGCGCCCGACCTCGTGCCGGCGGGGGCCAGGACCGGCCTAGCCCAGTTCGCCCACGGGCGCGTGGTGTCGATCGCCCAGCCCAGCGCCGGGCCGACCGCCTCGGGCGTGCCCTCGGCGGCACCGGTCGAGTCGGCCGCTCCCGCCGGGCCGTCGCTGCCGCCCGGATCGGCCGGGCCCGCCACGGGATCGGGCAGCCCCTCCGGAGGCGCCCCCGGCCAGTCCACGGCGCCCGCCGGTGGGGCGGTCGGTGCCGGCACCGGTGGCGCGCCCCCGAACCCGCCCGAGGCGACGGTCCTGATGCTGGACGGCCCGCTGGCCGGGCGCGAGGTCCAGGGGCTCGTGCAGGGGCCGAGCGGCGCGCTGCAGCTGCCCGACTACCGACCCGGCGACGACGTGGTGGTGGAGGCGGACCCAATGCCCGACGGCACGTCGACCTACGCGGTGGTGGACCGGTGGCGAATGCCGCTATTCGGGGCGCTCGTCGGCCTGCTGACTGTCCTCGCCGCGGCGGTGGCCGGCTGGCGAGGCCTCCGCGCCGTCGTGTCCCTCGCGCTCACCCTCGCGCTGACGGTCCGCCTGTTCGTGCCCCTGGTGATCGTCGGCTGGAGCCCGGTCCCGCTGGCCGTCGGCTTCGGGATCCTCGTCACCGTCCTGTCCTTCGCGCTGACGCAGGGGATCAACCGCGCCACGCTCGCGGCGATCCTCGGCACGAGCTCGGGGCTCCTGGTCACGGGCGTGCTGGCCGCCATCGTCACCGGGCTAGCGCGGTTCACCCCCGCCCAGGGCTCCGACCAGGTCGTCTACCTGCAGCAGGCCACGAACGGCACCATCGACCTGTCCGGCCTCCTGCTGGCGGCGGTCGTGTTCGGCGGTCTGGGCCTGCTCAACGACGTGGCCATCAGCCAGGCGGCCACCGCGGACGAGCTGCACGCGGTGGATGCCAGCCTGCCGCGCCTGGCGCTCTTCCGGCGGACGATGAACGTCGGCACCGCGCATCTGGCGGCGACGATCAACACGCTCCTGTTCGCCTATCTGGGGACCGCCCTGCCGCTCGTGGTGCTGCTGGTGCTCCAGGCGTCGAACGCAGGCGCCGTGGTCAGCCTCGAGAGCGTGTCCGTGGAGGTCGCCCGAACGGTGGTCGGCGCGGTGGGGATCCTGGCCGCCGTCCCGATCACGACGGCCATCGCCGCCGTGCTCGTCACCCGGGATGGTCGCGCGGCGGCGGGGAGGGCGACCCGCGCGGCACCCATGGCGCGGGCCATGCCCGCCGGTCCCGGGCGAGCCGAGCCGCCCTACGGGACCCCGACCCCGGAGGAGCCTGCCCGGCGGCGTCCGGCCCCGGGTCGTGACGGATCGGCATCGCGGGACGAGCCCCCGGGCGAGGCGTGATCGACCCGCGCCAGCCCGGGCGGGCCGCGGCCGGCGACGGAGGAGGGGACGGGAGGAGGCCCGTCCGCCGGGCTAGAGCGCGGCGGACGGCGCGGAGGGGGTGACCGCGCCGCCGCCTGCGGGGAGTCGAGCGTCAGGCCGCGACCCCGTCCTCGAGCAGCTCGTCCTCGTCCTCCTCGTCGGCCGCTTCCGCGGGCCCGGCGGGGACGAACGATTCGGCCGCCGGCTCGAGGGGGTCCGGCTCGATGCCCGCTGCGGTCGCCTGCGCCTCGAGCGACGCGGCAGCCGCCTCGGCCGAGTAGTCGCGCCGCCGACGGCCGGCGAGCATCTCAACGTGGTGGGCGACGATCTCCGTGCGCCAGTGGCGCTGGCTGTTGGCGTCGTCCCAGGAGCGCGTCTGGAGCCGCCCCTCGATGCCGACCTGCTGGCCCTTGCCGAGGTACTTGCCGCACGTCTCGGCGAGGCGGCCCCAGGCGACGACGGTGTGGAACTCACTCTTCTCCTTGCCGCCGCCCACGTACTCGTGGGTGGCGACCGCGAACTGGACCACTGCCTTGCCGGAGGCGGTGGTGCGCAGCTCCGGATCGCGCGTGAGGCGCCCGGTGAGGAGGACCCTGTTCATCGGCCGTGTCTCCTGTTCCTGCGTGCGGCGGGCAACGACTTCCGGCTTGGTGCCGGGGCCGGCGGCGAGGCGGGATCCGACCGGACGGGCCGATCATGACGGGTCCCGCTTTGCGGCGGCTTATCCCGCGCTGGGGCGACGGCCGGGCCGGGGCCACGGCGCGGGCCTCGTGGACCGACCCCGAATCGCAACGGATGGCAGGTCGTCCGCTTTGGTAGACTTCGCAGGTCCTCGAGGCCGAGCGGGGCCCCTGACCCGCGAAGGAGGGAAGAGCATTGCTCGAGGAAGGCGCGGCGTCTGCCCCGTGAGTCGGGCTCGCACCTTCACCACCCTGGTCCGCCGATCGCTCGGCGGGCTGACGCGGGAGACGACTATCTGTGACCCCGGCAGCCGCCGGGGCTTTTTCATGTCCGGAGGCGTGCGATGCCCGCGACCGTGATCGTTGGCCTCCAGTGGGGCGACGAGGGCAAGGGGAAGACCACCGACTTCCTCGCCGAGCAGGTGGCGATGGTGGTTCGCTACCAGGGCGGGGACAACGCCGGCCACACCGTGGTGGTGGGCGAGGAGACGCTCAAGCTCCAGCTCTGCCCGTCGGGGGTCATGTACCCGCACATCACATCGGTGATCGGCAACGGCGTCGTGGTCAACCCGGCCACCCTGATCCGCGAGCTGGACATGCTCGCGGCCAAGGGGATCGACACGAGCCACGTGCGCGTGAGCCGCTCGGCCCACGTGATCATGCCGTACCACGCCGCGCTGGACCAGGCCAACGAGAGCCGGCTCGCGGGCGCCAAGGTGGGCACCACCGGGCGCGGCATCGGCCCGGCCTACGGCGATCGCGCCTGGCGTCTCGGCCTGCGGATGGAGGACCTGGTCGTCGAGGAGCGCCTCCGCGAGCGCATCACGCGCGCCCTCGCGGACAAGAACCTGCTGCTCGCGTCGATGGGCGCGGAGCGCTTCGAGGTGGAGCCGCTCGTCGCGCAGTGCCTCGCCTGGGGCGAGCGGCTCAAGGACAACCTCGACGACAGCACCTGGCTCATCCAGGACGCCCTGCGCCGCGGCGACCACGTCCTGCTCAAGGGGGCCCAGGGCG
>JAKAHL010000020.1 GCA_021815005.1 Chloroflexota bacterium | reverse complement strand
TCTGCAGGTGCTCGAGCAGCAGGTCGCCCGGCATGACGGCCGCACCCGGGCCGACCAGCGGTCGGTCGCCTGGCGGCAGCGGGACGGTTGTCTCCAGACCGGCCTCGACCGGGGGCCGCCGCGGGATCTCGTCGCGCCAGTCGGGCGTCGGCTCGCCGGTCACTGATCGAGCCCCGGCCACATGGGCACCTGCCATCCGGCGAGGAGCTCCCGCCGCGGCTCGAGCCGGTCCGGGAGGCGCATGGGGATGTCGCGCAGGTCCACGATCAGGCCGCCGAGGCCACCCGTCACACCGAGGTCCGCGCGCCTGGTCCGCGTGCCGACGTTCACCGGGTCGCGGAAGCGGAACTCCGCGGTCGCCCGCTCGCCGGGGGGCACGTCGATGAGATCGATGCCGCCCGGCTGGAGTTCAACCTCCGTCGGGTCGCCCGGCCCGCGCACGGCTAGCGTGCCCACGCTCCGGGACGGCCGCAGCCCGGCGACCTGCACCACCGTGCCGAGGGGCACCAGCAGGTCGTCGCGGAGATCGCCCAGGAGCCCCAGGCGAGCGTCCTCGTCCTCGAGCGTGCCGATCGGCGCCAGCACGCGGGCGTGGTCCAGGCCCAGGGCCCGCGCGCCGGGGCGCCGGACGACATCCGCGAGGGCGAGGGCGGTGGCGGTGGCGGGCGCGGCCAGCCAGGCGCCGCCGGAGGCGATCACGATGTCGGCCGCGGGCAGGCCGTCCATGTCGGGCGTGAGCGCCAGCAGGCGTGCGGCCGCCGCCCGGGCTGCCGCCAGGCGGAGGACCGCGCCGTCGCCGGCGGCGTCGCCCCACGGGCAGGCTGCCATCTCGCGCAGGCGATCGCGCGTGCGCAGGCGATCGAGCGGGATCGGCAGCCACCGGACGATCTCGTCGAGGATCTCGTCGGTGAACGACCGGGGGAGCAACGCCGCCCGGGCGACCGAGCCCGTCCTGACCGATGCCGAGCCGCCCGGACGCCATGACGCCACGGTCCGCGAGCCGCCGGCAAGTCCGATCTCGATGACCTCCAGCCGCCGGCGAAGCACGGTCGCGAGCGAGCCGGCCGCCGTCGCGAGGGCGCGCCGACCATCGTCGCCACCGCCGCGCAGCCCGTCGAGGATGGCGCGCAGCGGCTCGCCGTCGGCGTCGGTCGCCGATGGGGCGAGGACCGTCGCGCCCGGGCGGCCCTCGCGAAAAAGGGACTCGGTGCGGCGGCCGGGCACTGCGAGACCACCCGCCAGCACGGTGACGAGGTCGGGGCGGCGCTCGGTGGCGGCCGCCACCAGATGCCCCAGCTCGGCAATCAAGTGCCGCTCGTCCGCCGCGGGCGGCTCCGAGGCCCCCGCGAGGACCGCATCAACCCGGCCGTCGGCAAGCGATGTCGCCAGCCTCAGGATGTCGGCCCCCTGCACCACCAGGGGTCGCACCTGCCAGCCCGCCGTCTCCGCGACGGCCGCGAGCGGCCGCAGCGCGCGCTCGGTCACCGCGATGACGGCGAGTTGCGGCGGCCGGGCTGTCCGGCAGGCGAGCCGAGGGACATCGGCGGCCGACCCGGGAAGCCCGACGCCGAGCGTCTCGGCCAGGTCCGGCTCCGCTGCCGCCACGCGGCGGCGGACGCGCTCGAGCAGCGCCTCGACCGGCGTGCCGACCGGCCCGGCCGTGGAACCGAGCAGCCGATGCCGTCCGCCGGCCCGGCCGATCAGGGAGACGGCCGCGGTGGCCGTGCCGCTGTCCACGGTGGCGAGAACGCGCGACGGGGTGCTCACCTGCCCGATCCTAGCAGCGACGGCGGAGACGCACCGCGCCAGGCCAGGGCGGGCACCGGGCCGCGACCGAGTCCGGGGCCAGCCGGGGCCAGCCGGCGCCCCCGGCTCGCCCCAGAGCTAGGCGTCCCAGTCGTCAGGCTCGTCCAGATCCTCGAGCCGGTCGATGAGCGCCTCGATCCCGACGTCGTCCCGGAGCAGCTCGGTGGCCGACGGGGTCTCGCCGCCGAACAGCTCCCGCACCCGCGGGTCGAAGAACAGCATCGCGGGGGCGCCGAGAGGCCGGTACGGACGGCTGGCCTCGAGGAAGTGCACCGCGGGTCCGGTGAGACCTCGAAGGCGGATCTCCCGCGCGACGGCCTCCACCAGCGCCTCGCGCCGCTCGTCCACGGGCTCGGGGCTGAAGCTCATGCCCGCGCTCCGTCCTGGCGGGCCCCGAGCGCGGGCGGCGCCGGGGTTGGCCCGGTCCCGGTCAGCGCCTGCTCGAACGCGGTGTAGGCGGCCGCTCCGCGGAGCGCGAACACGACGCGGTCGAGGAACGAGCCGGAGGCGAGCTCGTCCCGCACGGCCCCCACGACGATCCGCGCGGCCTCATCGAGCGGAAACCCGCCGATCCCGGTCCCTAGCGCGGGGAACGCAATGCTCGCGAGGCCCAGCTCGGACGCGCGGCGCAGGGCGCTGCGGGTGGCGGCCTCGATGGCGGGCGCGCTGGTGCGCCGGTCCCGCTCGAGGGACACGGCATGGATCACCACCTGCGCGGCGAGCCGTCCGGCCGGGGTGACGATGGCGTCGCCGAGCCGGGCGGGGCCCTGACGGACGGCGGCGAACTCGATCGCGTCGCCGCCCGCTCGCTTGATCTCGCCGGCAACGCCCGTGCTCATCCAGAGGGAGGTGGCAGCGGGGCTCACGATGGCGTCGACCTCCAGGTCGCAGATGTCCCCGTTCCACAGCTCGATCCTGGCCACTCGACCTCCCCTAGACGAGGGTTCGGACCCCGACGGGCGAACCGGCGGCATGGTACACCCGTGCCAACCGGCGAGACATTCCGGTCAGGACCTCGTAGCTGATCGTCCCGCCTGTCGCGGCGAGCTCGTGAGCGGTGATCCGCTCTCCCCCCTGGGCCCCCAGGAGCACGAACTCGTCGCGCTCGGTCACCGGCTCGCCGGGCACGTCGGTCACGTCGGCCATCACGGCGTCCATCGCCACGCGGCCGACCAGCGGGACCCGGACGCCGCGGACGAGCGCCACCGCCCGGTCCGAGAGGAACCGACGCCAACCGTCGGCGTAGCCGAACGGCAGGGTGGCGACCCTCGTCCGCCGGGCGGTCACGAACGAGGGCCCGTAGGACACGCCGTGGCCCGCCGGCAGCTCCAGCACGCGCACGGGCCGGGCGTAGGCGGCCATCGCCGGCCGAAGGCCGCTGGCCGCCACGGCGGTCGAGGCGGGCGGGACCAGCCCGTCGGGGACGAGGCCGTAGACCGCGAGGCCCGCCCGCACGGCGTCCCAGCGCGGCACCGCGTCGCTCAGGACGCCGCCGCTGCCGTTGAGGTGCCGGCGCACGGCGCCTGATGGCGCGCCACCCCAGGCCACCGCGTCAACACGCGGCGCGAGCGCGGCGGCGAACCGGCGGCCCTGCTCCACGGTGAGCGCCGTGTCGTCCGCCGCCGCGAGGTGCGTCCACACGCCACCGAGGCGCACGCCCGGCGTCGCGAGCACGGCGTCGATCTTCTCGGCGGCGTCCCTCGGCAGCACGCCGCCCCGCCCGAGGCCGGTGTCGATCTCGAGGTGGACCTCGAGCGGCGGCGCGTCGCCCGCCGCCGACGCGCTGGCGGCGGCCAGCGCCTCGGCCGCACCCGCCCCGGCGCCGAGGGCCACCGCGATCCCCCGCCGGGCCGCCTCGCCCAACCACGCGACCGGCACCGGATAGATCACCAGCAGCGGCAGCGTCACGCCGGCGTCGCGCAGCTCCACCGCCTCGTCCATCGTCGCCACCGACAGGCCGTCGGCCCCGGCGGCCTGGAGCGCCATCGCCACCGGCACCGCCCCGTGGCCGTAGGCGTCCGCCTTGACGACCGGCTCGACCCGCACCCCCGGGCCCACGGCCGCGCGCAGCGTGGCCAGGTTGCCGCGGAGGGCGTCCAAGTCGATCTCGAGCCACGCGTGGCGAGCCAGCGGTGGCAGACCCGCGTCGCGCAGGCGCTGCTCGATGGGCAGCCGGGGCTCGGGCGGCCGGAGGTCCGTCATCGCCGGCCCCTCAGTCGCCGGTCACGGGCGCGGTCGAACCGTCGCCCGCCTCGCGGACGTGGTGCGTCGCGAAGCCGAGCCGGCGCCCGTTGCGCAACCGCTCGGCGATCCCGGCGAGGCGCTTGCGGACCACCGGCAGCGCGTCGGGCAGGTCGCCGGCGAGCAGCCCGGCGTCCCCCAGGCGCTCGCGCACGAACTCGCCCGCGCCGCCGTGGAGGTAGACGCCAAGCCGAGCCGCGTCGAACGGGGCGAGGCCCTGGGCCAGCAGCGCCCCGATGGTCCCTGCGAGCACGTCGCCGGTGCCCCCTGTGGCCATGGCCGGGTTCTCGAAGGGCGCCATCGCCGTCCTGCCGTCCGGCGCCGCGATCACGGTGTTCGCCCCCTTGAGCACCACGACCTGGCCCCACTCGGCGGCTGCCGCGGCCGCGGCCCGCGCACGCGACTCGTCATCCTCGTTGAGGTCCCCGTCCCCGGCCGGGTCGTGGCCACTGCCCGCGCGCAGCCGGGCGAACTCCCCGGTGTGCGGGGTCAGGACGCAGGGCCGGGTCACGCCCGTCCACCACTCCCCAACCGAGGCCAGGGTGCGCAGCGCCTCCGCGTCCACCACCGCCGGCGGGTTCACGCCCTCCTCGGGCTGGGTCAGCAGCAGGCGCAGCAGGTCCGCGCCCGCGAGCGACGGTCGCAGCCCCGGACCGATGACCAGGGCGTCGTGCTCGTTGTCGAGGATCTTGGCGAGGGCGGGCTCGGGGTCCACCTCCTCCACGTCGTCCTCGGGGAGCGCCATCGTGGTGGCCTCGACGACTTTGGACGCGAAGAGCGGCTGCAGCGACTCCGGGACGGCAAGCGTGACGAGGCCGGCGCCGGCGCGGCCCGAGGCCCGGCAGACGAGCAGCGCCGCCCCGGCGAAGTCGAGCGAGCCCGCGACCACGAGCAGCTTGCCGAACGTCCCCTTGTGGCCGCGCCTGCTGCGCTCGGGCAGCAGCAGCGCCATCGACTCGTCGTCGAGCAGCGCCGTCCCCGGGGGCGGCGTCGTGCCGCCGCGATCATGCCGCCCGAACCCGACCGGTCGCTCACCCATCCGCCGCCTCCTCGCCCTGAGCCCCGCCGCCATCGGCCGGGGTCGCCGCTTGCCGACTCGCCGCGTGGAGCGCCGCCAGCCGCTCGAGACGCGCCAGGAGCTTGCGCTCGCGCTCGTCGAGTCGCTCGTCGATGTCGGGCGGGAAGACGTACCGCCCGCCCGCGGTCCGGACGCCGAACGCGATCGCCACCGCGTAGTCCGCCTCGTGGCTGATCGAGAGGGCGACGCGTCCCATGCCCAGCTGCTCGGCCCGCCTGGCCGCCCGCCCGTGCAGCCCCACGGAGGGCTGGCCCGTGGGCAGGCGCTGGACCTCGATTTCCCGCCAGCCGATGCCCCGCACGCCCAGGCCAAGCACCTTGGACACGGCCTCCTTGGCCGCCCACCGGCCGGCGAACGTCTCGGGGCGGCCCCGGACGTACCGGCGCTCACCGTCGGTCAGGACGCGCCGCTCGAACCGATCGCCGAACCGCTCGAGCGCGGCGCGGATTCGCTCCACCCTGACGATGTCCACGCCCAGCTCGGTCGCGCCCTCCGGCACGAAGCCCGGGGGCAGGCGCGGGTCGCCGTCGGGGCCGGCCACGGGCCTACTCCACCGTGACCGACTTGGCGAGGTTCCGGGGCTGGTCCACGTCAGCGCCGCGGGCCACCGCCGTGTAGTAGGCGAACAGCTGCAGCGGGATGACCGCGAGCGCCGGCCCGAGCGCCTCGTGCGTGTCGGGCACCCAGAGCACGTCGTCGGCGAAGCGGCCGATGGCCTCGTCGCCCTCGGTGGCCACCGCGATCACCTTCGCGTCGCGGGCGCGGCCCTCCATGACGTTGCTGATCAGCTTGTCGTACACGCGGGACCGGGTGGCCACCGCCACCAGCGGGTAGTCCCTGTCCAGCAGCGAGATCGGCCCGTGCTTGAGCTCGCCGGCCGGGTAGCCCTCCGCGTGGATGTAGCTGACCTCCTTGAGCTTGAGCGCGCCTTCGAGCGCGCCGGGGAGCGTGTACCCGCGCCCGATGAACATGAAGCCCCGGGCGCCGAGGTAGCGCCGCGCCAGGTCGGGCACGCCCGCGGCCAGCTCCAGGGCGCGGGCCGCCTGCCCGGGGAGCGCGCGCAGGGACCGGCCCAGGTCCAGCTCCTGCTCCGATCCCAGGGCGCCCCGCGCCTTGGCGATCGAGGCCGCCAGAACGATGAGCGTCGTCACCTGGGTGACGAACGTCTTCGACGCCGCCACCGCGATCTCCGGCCCGGCCTGGAGGAACATCACCGCGTCGGCCTCGCGCGTGATCGCCGAGCCCACGGTGTTGGTGACCGCCACGATCGGGCAGCCCTGCTCGCGCGCGAGGCGCGTCGGGGCGATCGTGTCGGCCGTCTCGCCCGACTGGGTCACCGCGATGACGAGCGTGCTGGCGTCGAGGGGCGGCGGCGCGTACCGGAACTCCGAGCCCACGGTCACGCGCGCCGGCAGCCCGGTCCACTCCTGGATCGCCGCGGCGCCCACCATGCCCGCGTACGAGGCGGTGCCGCAGGCGACCACCTCCACACGGGTGACGCGCCGGAAGGCATCCGCCATGCCCGCGACCTCGGGTGCCGTGACCCGCCCGGATCGGCTCACGCGGCCTGCCAGCGACTGGCGGAGCGCCTCGGGCTGCTCGTGGATCTCCTTGAGCATGAAGTGGTCGTAGCCGCCCTTCTCGGCGGCCTCGGGCGACCAGTCCACGATCGTCTCCGCGCGCTCCCGCGGCGCCCCGTGCACGTCGGTGATCGTGGCGCCCCACGGCCGCAGGTCCACCACGTCGCCCTCCTCGAGGAAGACGACGCGGCGGGTGTGCGCCAGGATGGCCGCGACGTCGCTGGCGAGGAAGGCCTCGCCGGCCCCGAGGCCCACCACGAGCGGCACGTTGTCGCGGGCCCCGACGAGCCGGTCGCGCTCGCCCTTGTGCATGACCGCGATCGCGTACGCGCCCTCGCACTGGCGGAGCGCCTCGCGCACGGCCTCGGCCAGGTCGCCCCGGTAGGCCTCCTCGACCAGGTGGGCGATGGCCTCGGTGTCGGTCTCCGAGCGGAGCGTGTGACCGCGGGCCTCGAGGCCGTCCCGCAGCTCGCGGAAGTTCTCGATGATCCCGTTGTGGACCACCGTGATCTCGCCGGTGCAGCTCTGGTGGGGATGGGCGTTGAGGTCGTTGGGGCGCCCGTGCGTGGCCCAGCGGGTGTGGGCCAGGCCGATCGCGGCGTTGGGCGTGCGATCCGCGATCGCGCTCTGGAGGTTGGCGAGCTTGCCCGCCTTCTTCTCCACGAACAGCTCGCCCGCGTCGTCCACGAGCGCGATCCCGGCGGAGTCGTACCCCCGGTACTCAAGGCGTCGCAGTCCCTCGATCAGGATGGGACCCGCCTCGCGGGGACCGGTGTAGCCGACGATTCCGCACATGCCGCGCTCTGGACTCCTTCTGGGGGGGACGCCGCGGCCGGCCGCGGCCGGGCTAGTGTAGACGCTCCCCCGCGAGCGCCGCGATCGCGTCGGCCACCTCGACGACGAGCGCCGCGTCGTCGCCCTCCACCATCACGCGGAGCACGGGCTCGGTCCCCGACGGGCGCACGAGGATGCGGCCGCGCGGGGCCAGCCTCGCCTCGGCGCCGGCGACGGCGGCGGCGAACACCTCGTCCGCGTCCCACTCCATCCGGTGCGCGACCCGGACCGCTCGCTGCTGCTGCGGCAGGAGCGGGATCTGCCCGGCAAGCTCGTCGATGTCGGCGCCGGCCGCGGTCATCACGCGCAGCAGCTCGGTCGCGGTCACGATGCCGTCGCCGGAGTTGGTGTGCTCGCGGACGATCACGTGGCCGCTCTTCTCGCCGCCGAGGCCGGCACCCGAGACGAGCATCGCGGCCAGGATGTGCTTGTCGCCCACGGGGGTGCGGACCAGCCGTCCGCCCGCCGCCTCGACCGCCCCCTGGAGGCCGCCGTTGGAGAGCACCGACACGACCAGGCTGCGCCGGTCGAGCGCGCCGCGAGCGAGCCGCTCGAGCGCCAGGATGCCGAGCACCTGGTCGCCGTCCACGAGACGGCCGTGACGATCCACCGCCACGCATCGGTCGGCGTCGCCGTCGAGCGCGAAGCCCACGTCGGCGCCGTGCTCGGCGACCGCGGCCATCAGGGACTCGGGTGCGGTGGCGCCACAGCCGCGGTTGATGTTGTCGCCGTCGGGCTGGTCATGGATGACCGTCACGCGAGCGCCGGTGGCGCGCAGGATGGCCGGCGCCACGGCATGGGCGGCGCCGTTGGCCGTGTCGATCACGATGTGGAGGCCAGTCGCGTGGACGGCCGACGCGAGCGCGGTGCGGTGCGCGACGTACTGCCCGAGGAGCGAGGACGCGTCCACGGCTCGGCCAAGGCGCCCCGGCTCCACACCGGGGAGCTCATCGGCCCGCAGGATCAGGGCCTCGAGCTCGTCCTCGAGGTCGTCATCGAGCTTGAGCCCGTTGGGGTCGAGCACCTTGAGGCCGTTGTCGTCGGCCGGGTTGTGCGAGGCCGAGACCATGATCCCGGCCGCGAAGGCACCGTTGCCCGCGAGGAATGCGAGCGCGGGCGTGGGCACGACGCCGACGCGGTGGACGTCCACGCCCATGCTGGTCGCGCCCGCGGTGATCGCGGCCACGAACATGTCGCCCGAGCGCCGGGTGTCCTGGCCCACCACCAGCGAGCCACCGGCGCCAACGACCCGGTGCGCGGTCGCGCGGCCGAGCGACGTGGCGAGCGAGGGGCGCAGGTCCACGTTGGCGAGGCCGCGGATGCCATCGGTGCCGAACAGGCGGGTCATGGGGCTCCTCGATGCGGGTGGGGACTGCGGCGGGGCGGTGGCGGGCCGCGGCGCGGGCAGGGTGACTCAGGTGGGCAGCGGCGCCGGGGTCTGCGCGCCGGGCGGCGGCGACGCCGAGGGTGCCGGCGCGGTCCCCGAGACGGTGACGGTGACGATCGACGGGTCGATGGCGACCACGGTCACGCCCGACGGGAGCAGCGGCACGACGGTGATCTGGTAGGTGCCGGGCGACAGCCCGGACACGTCCAGGCCAACGGTGATGGCCGTGCTGCCCAGCCGGTCGAGGTCCGCCGTCGAGCCGAAGACCGTCAGCAGGACGGTCTGGGCCGACAGCGTGTACGTCTTGGCGGGATCGGCCCCGTCCACGCGCATCCCAGCTGTGAACGTCCGGGTCTCGGTGACGGCCTGGACCTGGACCGTGACGTCCACGGTCGGGCTCCCGACCGCCGTCACGCCGGTCGGGAGCGACAGGGCGACGGCCTGGCTGACAGCGCGCGTGGCCCCCGCGATTTGGATCGGCGCGGTGTCGGCGGAGACCAGGGTGGCAAGCTGGTTGGCGTTCCCCTCGAGGGTCGCGGTCAGCGGGCTGACCGTCACGCTGGCCACCCGGAAGCCAGGCGCCGGGACACCCGCGAGCACCGGGTTGACCGGGACGGTCTTCGACTGCAGGTTGGTGTAGAGCGGGATGGTGACGTGGACGGTCTGTGGCGACACGTTCACGCCGGTGACCGCGGCCCCCGTCGCGTCCACGGGCGTGCCCTCGAGCTCCTGGTCCACGTTGATGCCGTTCGGGTCGAGCGACACGTTGACCTCCACCGCCACCACCTTCTTGACGGCGGTGGACGGGCCGGTGACGCTGACCTGCGCCGGCGTGTAGCTGGTGGCGCCGACATCCACGCCCGGCGGCGCCGAGCCGCGGTTGACGCGCACCGGCACCGTGTTGGTGATCAGCTCATCGAGCACGACTGGGATGGTCCGGGGGACGACCTCCAGGATGACGACGCGCGGGTCGTTCGCCTCCACGACCACGCGGACATTGGTCGCGGACCCGGTTGCGGGCACGTTGGACAGGTCCACGGTGGCCGTGAAGTCCTGGGCTGTCAGGCGTCCGAGATCGGCCGGCGCGACGTACTTGACCTGGTCCACGGTCCGCAGCTGGTTGGTGACGACGGTGCCGGCAGGCTGGTTGATCACGTCCACGCGGATCGGGCCCGGGTACGTGTTGCTGTCCTGCGTGGCCACCAGGCCCACGTACAGCAGCAGGGCCAGCGCCAAGGCAGCCAGCTTGAGGGGCCAGTTGTGGACGACGGCGCCAGCAAGGCGCCGCATCAGCCTGCCGACCGTCACGCCGCGGGCTCCCCGCTCGAGGCGTCCTCGTCGCCGGGCGGAGGCACGCTTGCGTCTGGCAGATCGGATCCGGGCGCGGGGGGCACCGGTGCCGTCTTGCCCGTCAGGGCGGGCACGGTGGGCGACGTTCCGGCGATGTCGCCCCCGCCAGCCATGTCGCCCATGCCTGCCACCCCATACCGGCGCGCCTCGGCCGGGAGCGTCTCCGGCACCGCCGCCACCAAACGCGCGGCGGCCCTCCGGGCGATGCGCAAGCGGCTGGCGGGCCGGCCGGCGACACCCGGCTCGCGATGCGGCAGGGCAAGCCCCGACCTGGGCTCGTGCGGCTCGAGGAGGCCCTCGAGCGCGCGCTCCAACTGCGCCTCGGTGGGAACCCGCACGATCCGGGCACGCTCCACCACGCTCATCTGGTGGTTCTCCTCTGACACCACGACGGCGACGGCGTCGGTGTCCTCGGTGATCCCGAGCGCGGCGCGGTGGCGGGTCCCGAACCGCTCGGAGAGGCGCATGTCGGTGAGCGGCAGCAGGGCCCCCGCGGCCAGGAGCGTCTCGCCGCGGACGACCACGGCTCCGTCGTGGAGCGCGGTCTTGGGCATGAAGATGGTGAGCAGCAGTTCGACGGTCAGGTCGGCGTGGAGCATGACGCCAGTCTCGGCCGTGTCCTCGAGGCCCGTCTCCCGCTCGAGAACGATGAGCGCGCCGTGACCCTCGGCCGAGAGGGCGGCAGCCGCCTTGGCGACCACCGCCGCCACGTGCCCCACGCGCCGGTGCGGCGACACGGGCACGAGCCAGCCGAAGGTGCCCACCCGACCGATCCGCTCGAGGGCGCGCCGGAGCTCCGGCTGGAACACCACGACGAGCGCGAACACGCCCACGAAGGCCCCGGCCTGCAGGATTTGCGTGAACAGCCGCAGCTGGAGGAACTGCGCGAGGGCGTAGACGCCGAGCAGCACGGACACGCCGATCACCAGCGTCACGGCCCGGGTCCCGCGGATCAGGCTGAACAGCCCGTAGATGAACAGGGCGGTGATGCCGATGTCCAGCAGCGCATTCGGCGTGACCGGCCGAACCAGCGACTCGAGGAACGCGAGCATCTTCGGGCGAGTCTACACCGCCCCCCGACCGCCCTCCGGGACCCTACCGGCGCGCCTCGCGAGCGGCCGCGACACCCGCGGCGGCCTCGTCGCCATCGAGTCGCGCAAGCCGCTCGAGCAGGTCGAGCTTCTCGGCGGCGAGGGCGTCCCAGCCCCGGTCGGCGTAGAGCCGGGCCAGCGCGAGATGGAGCGTCGGGCTGCCGGGATCGAACGAGACGGCGGCGTAGTACGCGTCAAGGGCGGCGTCCGGGCGCCCGTCACGCATGTGGAGCGCCCCGAGGTCAAGGAGCGCCTCCGCCGCAGCACCCGGCTGGCCTGCGTCCGAGGCCGCCTCCACGCGTGCCGTCAGGTCATCGAGCGAGACGCCCGCGGGAGCGGGGGGCGGGGCGAGTGCGATCACGGCCGCGTGCCCGACCGGCGGCTCCGGGGCGGTGTCGGCCGCTTCTCCCGCCCCAGGCTGCTGAGCGGGTGCCATCGGCGTCTCCGCCACGGCTGCCGCCGACGGGACGGCAGGTGCGACGGCCAGACCCTCGAGGACGCGCAGCGCCCGCTCCAGGGCCAGCCGTCCGGGCTCGGCCGGTTCCGACGCCTGGAGCCGGGCGATCAGGCGCTCCAGCAGGCGTCGCCGCTCGCGCCCCTCGGCCAGCTCCAGGCCGCGGCGGGCCGCGTCCACGGCGTCCGCGGTCCGCCCGGCACCCGCCTGCGTCTCGGCCAGCACGTCGAATGCCTCCGCGGCCTCGCGGCGCCGGCCGAGGGCCACGAGGGCCTGGGCCCGACCGCCCAGAGCGGCCTCATCGCCGGGGCCCATCGCGAGCGCCACCTCGAACTGTCGGACGGCATCCCCCGGGCGCCCGTGGCGGAGGAGCGCCGCCCCTGCCGAGGTGTGGGGCGTGACCCGCTCGGGCGCGATCCGGGCAGCCTCCGCATAGGCCGCGAGCGCCTCGTCGAGCTGCCCGCGGAGGGCCGCGACGTGGCCCCGGCGCAGCGCGTCCTTGTACTGCTCGTAGAGGGCCTCGCTGCTCACCGGCATCCTCCCCCAGCCCGCATCGCCACGCTCGCCTCAGGCTCCCAGCAACTCGACCAGGAGCGCCTTCTGGGCGTGCAGCCGGTTCTCCGACTGGTCGAAGATGATGCTCCGGGGGCCGTCCATCACGTCGGAGGTGATCTCCTCGCCGCGGTGGGCGGGCAGGCAGTGCATCACCACCGCGTTCGGCGAGGCGGCCATGAGGGCCCGGTTGACCTGGTAGCGAGCGAAGGCGTCCCGCCGCTCCTCGGCCTCCGCCTCCTGGCCCATCGAGGTCCAAGCGTCCGTGTAGACGACATCACACCCCGCCACGGCCTCGCGCGCGTCCTGCGTGAAGCTGATCGAGCCGCCGCTGGCCGCCGCCAGCTCCTCGGCCCGCTCGACGATCCTGCCGCTGGGCCCGTAGCCGATCGGGTGCGCCAGGCGCACGTGCATGCCGAGGGTCGCGCCCATGAGCGCCAGTGAGTGGTACACGTTGTTGCCGTCGCCGACAAAGGCCAGCGTGACGCCGCGCAGGTCGCCGAACCGCTCGTGGAGCGTGAACAGGTCCGCCAGCGACTGGCAGGGGTGCTCGCGGATCGTGAGGCCGTTGATCACCGGGATCGACGCCTTCGCCGCCAGCTCCGCGACCACCTCGTGCGGCCCGGTGCGCGCCATGATGGCGTCCACGAAGTTCTCGAGGTTGCGGGCGACATCGCCAACCGTCTCGCGCCCGCCCAGCACGATCTTCTCCTCGAGGTAGATCGCGTGCCCGCCGAGCTGGGTCATCCCCGCCTCGAACGTCACGCGAGTCCGCAGGCTGGGCTTCTGGAACAGCATCGCGAGCGTCTTGTGCTCGAGCGGCGGATCCGCGTGGCGGCGCTCGGCGCGGAACTCCGCCTTGAGCTCGGCCGCGCGGGCGAAGAGCTGGTCGATGTCCTGCGCCGAGAGGTCGGCCGCCGAGATCAGGTCCCGTCCCGCAAGGGCTGCGTTCGTCATGGCGCCACCCTACCGAATTCCCGCCCGTCGCGAAACACCCACGCGCGGCCCTGCGCCCGACGGCCCAGCGTGTCATCGGGCCTCGCGCCACCCTCGGGGCCTCCCCGAGACGTGCGTTCCGACACCCCGTCGTGCCTGCGTCCAGCGTGGCTCAGGTCAGGCAACGCCCAGAACAGTCAGCAGCCGGAGATCCCCGTGCGGGCATCAGAGCGGACGACGCGGGCATCGGCCGTCCCGAGAATCACGAGAGCGCCCGCCGGACCGTCGGGGCCTGAGGGCCAGGAGGACCGGGGCGGGCGCGCTCGGGGGTGCGCGGGCGAGGAACGGAGCGGCCGACGCGAGGTCAGCCGCCCCGGCGGGCGCGACTAGCGCTTGGTGTACTGCGGGGCCTTGCGGGCACGCTTGAGGCCGTACTTCTTGCGCTCCTTCATGCGCGGATCGCGCGTGAGGAGGCCGGCCTGGCGCAGCGGCACCCGAAAGGAGTCCGGGTCGGACTGGAGCAGGGCGCGAGCGACGCCGTGGCGGATGGCCCCGGCCTGGCCGACGACGCCACCGCCCTCGACTTTGATCGTGACGTTGAAGCGGCCCTCGGTCCCGGTCACCCGGAAGGGCAGGAACAGCTGCGAGTCCGACAGCACGCCGCCGAAGTGCTCCTCGGGCGTGCGGCCGTTGATGACCATGGACCCCTCACCGGGGATGAGGCGGACCCGGGCAACCGCGGTCTTGCGGCGGCCGGTGCCCCAGTAGAACGCAGGCATCGACATCAGGGCTCCTCGATCAGGCCAGCGGCTCGGGCTTCTGAGCCTGGTGCGGATGCTCAGGGCCCGCATAGACCTTGAGCTTGCGGAGCATCTGGGCTCCGAGCCGGTTGTGCGGCAGCATCCCCTTCACGGCACGGCGGATGGGCTCCTCCGGCCGACGGGCGAGGAGGTGACCCAGGGTCTCCTCCTTGAAGCCCTGCGGGTAGCCGCTGTGGCGGGCGTAGACCTTGGACGTGAGCTTGTCTCGCGTCACCGTGATCTTCGCCGCGTTCAGGACGATCACGTGGTCGCCCGTGTCGAGGTGGGGGGCGTAGCCGGGCTTGTTCTTCCCCTCGAGAACGCGCGCGATCCGCGTCGCGAGGCGGCCGAGCGTCTCGTCCGTCGCGTCGACGACGTACCAGCGTCGCTCGATCTCGCTCTCTCGAGGCGTATAGGTCTTCGCGCTCATTCCTCGTC
>JAKAHL010000019.1 GCA_021815005.1 Chloroflexota bacterium | reverse complement strand
AACCCGGCAAACGGCCGGAGGGCCGTCACCCGAGCGCCAGGGCCAGGTGCCGGAACACGTCCGCCGCCGACACGACGCCGATAGGGCGTCCGTCCCTGACGATCGGGATGTGCCGGAACTCGCCGATGGCCATCTTGTGGATCGCCACGGCAAGCGTGTCGTCATGGCGCAGGACCACGGGGTCCGGCGTCATGAAGTCCCTGACCTTGTACAGCTGGAGCCGCTTGTCGGCCGCCTTCACCACCGCGTCACGGTCCGTGAAGATGCCGATCAGCTTGCCGTCCTCGACCACCAGCAGGCAGTCGCCCCCCGAGGCGTGCATCTGCCGGATCGCGTCCGCGACCGCGAGTCCCGGGTCCACCATGACCGGATTGCCCACGCCGAGCCGAACGAGGTGCTCGCCCAGCACGGTGTCGCGGTAGTCGAGCGCGGGCTGCGGCGTGTCCGCGTTCGCGAGGTCCGCGCCGCAGTTGGCGCAGGTGTCCTCGCCCTCGAAGTTGTCGTAGTGGCAGACGGGGCACAGCATCAGGTCACTCCACCGTCCACGTCTCGCCGGCCATGAGGGCCTTGGCGAGGTCTCCGGGGCCCGACTTGGCGATCGCCTGCTCGATCTGCGCGTCCATCAGGTCCGAGTATGTCGGCCGATCCACCTCGCGCAGGATCCCCACCGGCACGGGGAACTCCGGCCAGAACATGCGCGACAGGATCAGGGCGAGGTACGGATCCTCGGCGTGCTGGTCGTGGACCAGCAGGTCCGCCTCGGTCACGCCGTTCTCGCCGATGGTCACCACCTCGGGGTGGAGGCCGCGCAGGCGGATGCCCTTGTCGCGGCTCTTCCCGAAGATGAGCGGCTTGCCGTGCTCGAGCACGAGCATGCGGTCGTCGCGGACGTCGCGCTCGGTGAACTCGCGCCAGGCGCCGTCGTTGAAGATGTTGCAGTTCTGCAGGACCTCGACGAACGAGGCGCCGCGATGGCGGCCGGCGGCCTCGAGGGTCTGCTGCATGTGCTCGGTGTGGGTGTCCACGGTCCGGGCCACGAAGGTCGCCTCGGCGGCGAGCGCGAGGGTCAGGGGCATCACGGGCCTGTCCACGGAGCCCATCGGCGTGGACTTCGTCCGCTTGCCGAACTCCGAGGTGGGCGACGTCTGGCCCTTGGTGAGGCCGTAGATGCGGTTGTTGTGCATCACCATCGTGAAGTCCACGTTCCGGCGCATCGAGTGCAGGAAGTGGTTGCCGCCGATGGAGAGCGCGTCGCCGTCGCCGGTGGCGACCCAGATCATGAGCTCGGGCCGGGCGATCTTGAGGCCGGTCGCGAGCGTCGGCGCGCGGCCGTGGATCGAGTGGAAGCCGTACGTGTTCATGTAGTACGGCAGCCGGCCGGAGCACCCGATCCCGCTGATGAAGACGATGTTCTCCTTCGGCACGCCGAAGTCGGGCATGACCTTCTGGGTCTGGGCCAGGATGGAGTAGTCCCCGCAGCCGGGGCACCACCGGACCTCCTGCTCCGCGACAAAGTCCTTGCGCGTGAGCTTGATGGCCTCGGGGGGAGTCAGCATGTCGGTCATCGGTCAGCTCCGCTCGGCGAGGATCCGGTTGGCCTCGTCGACGATCTCCGAGATCCGGAACGGCTTGCCGCGCACGCGCCCGTAGGCGAGCGCGTCCACGAGGTACGTGCCGCGGATCAGGAACCACAGCTGGCCGAGGTTGAGCTCGGGGACCAGCACGGTCTTGTAGCTGCGCAGCACGTCGCCCGTGTTCTTCGGGAACGGGAACAGGTGCCGCAGGTGCGCGTGGGCGACGGACTTGCCCTCGCCGGTCAGGCGCTCGACGGCGCTGCGAAGGGCGCCGTAGGTGGAGCCCCAGCCGAGGATGAGCAGGTCACCGTGGTCGGGGCCGAACACCTCGAGGTCGGGGATGTCCTTGGCGATGCCCGCCACCTTGTCATGGCGCAGTTGCACCATCCGGTGGTGGTTGTCCGCGTCGTAGCTCACGGTGCCCAGGCCGTCGAGCTTCTCCAGGCCGCCGATGCGGTGCTCGAGGCCAGGCGTGCCCGGCACGGCCCACGGCCGCGACAGCGTCTCGGGGTCGCGCCCGTAGGGCAGGAATCGCCCGTCGCCCTTGACCGCGGCGGGGACGGAGATGTCCGGCAGCTCTTCCGGGGACGGGACTCGCCACGGCTCCGCGCCGTTGCCCACGAACGCGTCGGACAGGTAGATGACCGGGGTCATGTACTTGAGCGCGATGCGCGAGGCCTCGATCGCCATCGAGAAGCACTCGGCGGGCGTGGCCGGAGCGACCACCGGGATCGGCGCCTCGCCGTTCCGCCCGAAGACCGCCTGGAACAGGTCCGCCTGCTCCACCTTGGTGGGCAGGCCGGTGGACGGGCCGGCGCGCTGGACGTTGACGATGACGACGGGCAGCTCGGTCATGACCGCGAGGCCCATCGCCTCGGTCTTGAGCGCGAGGCCCGGGCCGGAGGTGCCGGTCAGCGCCAGCGAGCCTCCGTAGGCCGCGCCGATGGTGGCGCCCATGGCCGCGATCTCGTCCTCGGCCTGGAAGCTCTTGACGCCGAAGCTCTTGAAGGCGGACAGCTGGTGGAGGATGTCCGAGGCCGGCGTGATCGGGTAGGAGCCGTAGAACAGCGGCCGCTTGGCGGCCTGGGCCGCCGCCAGGAACCCGAGCGCGGTGGCCTCGTTGCCGGTGATGTTCCGGTAGGTGCCGGGCGGCAGCTTCGCCTTCGGGACCCGATAGGTCTCGTGGAACATCTCGGTCGTGTCGCCGAAGGCGTAGCCGGCGCGCAGCGCGCGGCGGTTGGCCTCGGCGATGACCGGCCGGCCCCCGAACTTCTGGTCGATCCACTTGAGCGTGGGCTCCATGGACCGTTCGTAGAGCCAGAACATCATGCCCAGCGCGAAGAAGTTCTTCGTCAGGTCGGCCTGCTTGCTGGTCATGTCCAGCCCCTCGAGCGCCGCGGCGTTGAGGGTGCTGATCGGCACCTGGAAGACCTTGTACTGCTTGAGCGACCCGTCGGTGAGCGGGTTCGACGCGTAGGCCGCCTTGGACAGGTTGCCGGCCGTGAACGCGTCGCTGTTGACGATGACGGCGCCGCCGGGCGGGACGTCCACGACGTTGGTCTTGAGCGCTGCCGGGTTCATCGCGACCAGCACGTCCGGCGCATCACCCGGGGTGTGGATGTCCGACGCCGAGAAGCTGATCTGGAAGCCCGAGACGCCGGGCAGCGAGCCCGCGGGGGCGCGAATCTCGGCCGGGTAGTCCGGGAAGGTGGAGATGTCGTTGCCGAAGACGGCTGCCGTCCGGGTGAACTGCGTCCCGGTCAGCTGCATGCCGTCGCCGCTGTCGCCGGCGAACCGGATCGTGACCCGATCGAGCTCCCGAACGTCGTGCTCGGGGCCCTGAGCTGTGCTAGTCATCCGCCTTCGGCCTGCTCCATGCGCTGATGCGGTCTGGGGGGAAGGTTCAGCAGCTCCTCGGGGAACTCCTCAGCCAGGAACTTGAGGAGGTCCACCTGGCGCACCACGCCCACCAGCTTGCGGTCGTCATCGACGACCGGGACGTTGCGGTAGCGGCTCGACTGCATGAGCGCGAGCGCGTCGCGCACGGTCTGGGAGAGCCGCAGGGTGTGCGGGTCGGTGGTCATGTAGCCCTCGACGGGTGCGTCGAGGTCCACCCCGGACGCCACGTCCGGGCCAACCAGGCGACCGAAGATGTCGCGCTCCGTGAGCACGCCCACCAGCCGACCGTCGGCGTCCGTGATGAACACGGAATCGCCGGTGCCCAGCTGCTGGATGGCCCGCAGGCATTCGCCGAGCGAGGTGCCCGGGGGCATGGCCACCGGCTGCCGTCGCCCAACCACCATGAGGGGTTGCGAAGCGAGGGATGGGACGCGCGCCAGGACGGCGCGCTCGTTGAGGTTTGCCACGGGCAGAGTGTACCGCCCCGGGCGGGAGGGCCGGCCGGGATGCGCCACGCGGCACACGGGCGGCCTGCCCCGGGCAACACGGGCCCGCGCCGGACAACAACGGGCGGCCTGCCCCGGGCAACACGGGCCCGCGCCGGGACCCGTCGCCGGTACCCTCGCGGGCGTGAACCGATCGCGGCTCGTGGGCATCGTCCTCGTCGTCATCAGCGCCATCTCGTTCGGGTCTGGTGGCCTGTTCGCCCGCCCCGCCTACGCGGCCGGGATCGACTGGCTGACGCTGATGGCCTGGCGATTCCTCCTGGCCGCCGGCCTCGCGTGGGCCGTGCTCCTGGCCAGCCCGTCGGCGCTGCGGGCGCTGCGGGCCATGCCCCGGCGCACCCTGCTGACGTCGGTGGGTCTGGGCGTCTACTACATCTCCAACACGGCGACCTACTTCGCCGGGATCGCCACGACGCCCCTCTCGCTGGCAGCGCTGATCGTCTACGTGTACCCGCCGATCGTGGCGGTGCTGGCTCTCCGGTTCGGGCGCCCGCTCGAGGGCCGACGAGCGTGGACCGCGCTCGGGATCGCGGTCGCGGGCGTGGTGCTGGCGGTGGGCGGGATCCGGGCCGACGAGATGCCGCCGCTCGGCGGCCTGCTGCTGGTGATCTCGGCGCCGCTGTTCTACTCGGTGTGGATCATCATGGCCGCCCGCCACTCGGGCGAGACCAGCCATGCGGTGGGCAGCGAGTCGGCGGGCGCCGCCAACGCCTCGGTGGTCGGCGCCGTGATGCTCAGCGCCACCGCCGTCTCCTACTGGCTGATCTGCCTGGCCCTGAACCACCCGGTGCTCCCCGCCGACATCCCGTCGGGAGCCTGGCCGGGGATCCTGGGCGTGGGCATCGTCGCGGGGTTCGTTGCGGTGCAGTTCTTCTACGCCGGCGCCCAGCGCGTCGGAGCCGCCCAGGCGTCGCTGCTGTCGACGGTGGAGCCCCTGTGGACGATCACCGCCGCGGGGATCCTGCTGGGCGAGCGGCTCGACGCGATCCAACTGGCCGGCGGGGCGCTCATCCTGGCCGGCGTCGTGCTGTCGCAGACGGGCTCGCGCGGCGAGCCGGCCGAGCTGCCGCAGCCGGCGGTGCGCCTGGGCGAGGACTAGGCGGAGCCGAGCGCCGCCCGAGCCGCCGCCGCCTGCGCCCGTGCCCCCGACGCCACCCAGGCGGTGTCGGACCCGACGCCCAGGAAGGCGAAACCGCGCTCCACGTGCGCCGGCACCGAGCTTGCGTCGGGCAGGAGGATCCCGGCCGCCTTGCCGTGCGCCCGGCAGGCGGCCACCACCGCGTCGAGGGCCGCGAGGAACGCCGGCTCCGCGAGGCGGCCGGGGATGCCCATGCTGTGCGACAGGTCGGCCGGACCGACGAACAGGACGTCCACGCCGTCAATCGCAGCAAGGTCTCCGGCCACCGCCACCGCCTCGGGCGACTCGACCTGGAACACCCCGAGGACTCGGTCGTTCACCGCGGCCGCGAGGTCGGCGTGACCGCGCTCGAAATAGCCGTTGCCGCGGTTGGGCAGCGCCACGCCGCGGATGCCGGCCGGCGGGAAGCGCATCCAGCGGAGAGCGTCGGCGGCGTCGGCCGGCGTGTCGCACCGAGGCAGGACCAGGCCGTCGGCGCCGAGGTCCAGCGCCCGGCCGATTCGCAGCCGCTCGATCGAGGGCACGCGCACCAGCGCGGTCGTGGGCGTGCCCTGCACCGCGAGCAGCTGGCCGTGGATCTCGGCCTCGCCCCCCATGCCGTGCTCCAGGTCAAGGACCACCCAGTCGTAGCCGGCGCGGGCGACCAGCTCGGTTGCGGCGAGCGAGCCGAGGTTGACCCACGCGCCGATGGTCGGCTCCCCGGCAAGGATCCGGCGGCGCAGGTCGCCTCGCGGCGGCAGAGGCGGAGTGGCAGAGGCGGTGGTGTCACGCATGCGGGGATGATGCCGCAGCCACGCGGTCCGCGGGCCCGGAGATCGGCGTTTCAGCGGCGCGGGCGGCGTCGCGGGCGGGGTCGGGCGTCGGCGGCAGGGGCGCGGGTGGTGCGCACCCGCACCTGTGCCTTTCGGCGACCGGGTACCAGTACCTACGGGCTATTCCGTGTGCCCGGCCCGCCGGACTACGTTCACGGCCTCGGGCTGCAGGAGGTCCAGCCTGCAGCGGGAAGGACGCACAAGGACCTGCCCATGAAGACCGCGAAGTGGTACGCCTTCCGGGCGTCGATGTTCCTGGGGAGCATTGCCGCCCTGCTCATGATCTTCCCCCAGTCGGCGAAGCGCTGGTGAGCCGCCGCTGGTGATCAGGTCCACCACACCGGGTGCTGTATGACGCGGCGATTGCCCGCCGCACGAAGAGGGCCGCCGGAGAACCTCCTTCCGGCGGCTCTTCGATTCCGGGCCGAGTCTCCCGGCCCCCGGGTCCGCCCCTAGCAGCCGCGCCACTCACGAGAGCCCGAAGCGCGCCAGGGTCCGCGGCGCGCGCCGCTCTTCGGCCATTTCGGGACGCGACGGCTGCGCGACGGGCCGTCTCCGCCACTTCGGGGTCCGGCTGTCGCGTCACTCGGCTCCCGGCACAACGGGCCCGCCTCGATGCGGCCCGTACAGATCGCCCACGCGACCGTTGCGTCCCGAAATGACCGGCGAGCCCGAGGCGGCGCGGGGGCGGCGACGGCGCGGACGGGGCGGCGGGACGCTCAGCCCGCCCCGCGGTCGCGCCACATGTTGCGCATCAGGAACGTGACGTTCGCCGGTCGCTCGGCCAGGCGGCGCATGAAGTACGGGTACCACTGCGCGCCGAACGGCACGTAGACGCGGACCCGCCAGCCGGCGCCCGCGAGTTGCTCCTGCAGGTCGCGCCGGATGCCGTAGAGCATCTGGAACTCGAACGCGTCGCGCGCGATGCCCTCGGCCTTGGCCACCTCGATCGCCCGCCTGATCAGGCGCACGTCGTGGGTGGCGATCCCCGGGTAGTTGCCGCGGCGCATGAGCCGCAGCATCAGCCGCTCGTAGGCCTCGTCCACCTCGGCCTTGTCGGCGTAGGCGACGTCATGCGGCTCCTTGTAGGCGCCCTTGCACAGCCGGACGCGGCCGCCGGCCTCGATCATCGCGTCCACGTCGCGGTCGCTGCGCCGCAGGGCGGCCTGGATGACGACGCCGACGTCACGGCCGCCGGCGCCGGGCTGGTGCTCGCCCGCGGGGCGAACCGCCCGCCACAGCTCGAGCGTGGCGTCGGTGGTGGTGTGATCCTCCATGTCGATCCTGACGAACGCCCCCGTCTCCACGGCCCTGGCGGCGATGCGTCCCACGTTCTCGCGGGCAAGGGCGGGCGAGATGCCGAGGCCCATCTGACTGGGCTTGAGCGACACGTTGCGGTCGAGGTCGGTGCCGGCGAGCGCATCGAGCAGGCCCAGGTAGCGGTCGGCCGCCGCGCGTGCGTCCGCCTCCGCGGTCACCGATTCGCCCAGGACGTCCACCGTCGTGCCCATGCCCGCGTCGTGCAGCCGGCGGATCGCGGGCAGCGCCTCGTCGAGCGTCTCGCCGGAGATGAAGCGCCGGACCATGGGGCGGGTGACCGGGACCCGGGTGGCCAGCTGCCCCAGCGCCCGGCGGTGCGAGAGCGAGAGGAGCGTCGAGCGCATCGCGCGCTCGGCGAGGTCGTTGACGGCGGTTCGGTCGGGCATCGAGGACCTCGGGATCAGCGGGGGGAAGAGCCGTGCATCGGGCCGTAGGCGGCGTCGAGCGCCGCGATCAGGCGCCGCTCGTCGTGGCGGGTGACGAAGGTGACCACGAGATAGAGCGCGATCGCGGCGGTCCAGGCCAGCGCGGCCGCGACGAGCAGCGCGCTCTGCTCCATGTCGAGCAGGCCGCGCATGCCCGCCAGCCAGAGGAGCGCGGCGCCGACGGTGTACCCGATCGTGACCGCGCTCATCATGCCGGCCGGGTTGCCCGCGGAGATGCCGGCCACCTTGGGCGCGTCGGGCGGGTAGAGATAGGCGGCCTCGAGCCGGTGCGCGACGAGCACGTCGCGACCCAGCCGGCCGTTGATCTCGCGCTCCAGGTACTCCGCGTGGCGGCGCGCGAACACCGTGTAGAAGAACAGGTAGCCCGTCTCGAGGAAGGCGAACGGGATCAGGAACGGCACGGCGACCACCGCGCCGCGGAACACGCCCGAGCCCGCCAGCACGAGCAGGGCGAGCGTGAGCAGGAGGTACGTCCGGATCCGCTCGAAGAAGCGCTCGGAGTAGCCGAAGAGCATCCCCCGCATCCGCGCCAGCTGGTCCTCGAGGACGCGCAGCTCGTCGGCCTCGGACAGTTGGGTGGCGGCGGAGGGGGGAGTGGCCATCGGTCCGAAGCATAGTCCGGGCGGGACTGCGCTCGGGCGGCTAGATTCCGAGCCGTGCGGTCCCCCTGGGCCGCGATGTGGATGCGCCGGCCAGACCGGCGGGGAGACCCCGATGACCATTGCGTTCGAGCACGTCCCCCACCCCCGCATCGAGAGCCGCAAGGCGGCCGGGCCGCCGAAGATCGTCGACGAGCACGTCGGCGTCAACGGGAAGATCGCGCTGGCCCTGACGACCGCCGTGGGCACCATGTGGTGCGCCTACGCGTTCGCGATCCTGGCCCTGATCGTGCTGCCGGACGCGATCGGCGGCGGCCTGCTGCCGCTGATCCAGTGGGTGAGCCAGACGTTCATCCAGCTGGTCATGCTGTCGGTGATCATGGTCGGGCAGAACATCCTGGGCAAGGCGTCGGACAAGCGGGCCGACATGACCTACAAGGACGCCGACGCCACCTTCCACGAGGCTCGCCAGATCCAGGAGCACCTCAAGGCGCAGGACGCCGCGCTGAACACGCTGCTCGACAAGATCGCGACGCTCGAGGCGGCGCTGGCCGCGAAGGCCTAGCCGCGCCCCGGCTTCACCTCGTTGGCGCCCAGCTGCGCCTCGAGCTGGTCGCCCAGCTCCACGGTGCGCCGGAACGCGGCCCACACGGCCTCCGAGAGGACGGTGCGCAGACGGCCCGACTCGAGCTCATGGAGCGCGGCCGCTGAGGTGCCGCCCGGGGAGGTCACCATGTTGCGCAGCACGGCCGGGTGGTCGCCGGACTGCTTCGCGAAGCGCGTGGAGCCCTCCAGCGTCTCGATGACCAGGTCGTGCGCGATGTGGCGCGGGAAGCCCAGGTGCACGGCCGCGTCGATGAGCGCCTCCATGACGAGGAACACGTAGGCCGGGCCGGTGCCGGAGACGGCGGTCGCCATGGCGACCCACTTCTCGTCCTCCACCTCGAGCTCGGCGCCCAGCGCGGACAGGAGCGCCTTCGCCTGGGCGCGCTGCTCCTCGGTGGTGGCGGGCGTGGCGTACCAGACCGTCATGCCGGCCCCGATGCGGGCGGGCGTGTTGGGCATGGCCCGGACGACGTGGTCGTGGCCCAGCGCCGACACCAGCGCGGCCGACGTGGGCCCGGCCAGGACCGAGAGGACGACCTGCCCCTCGTGGAGGTGCGGCCCGATCTCGCGGCCCACCTTCGCGAGCATCTGCGGCTTGACCGCGAGGATGATCACGTCGGCGCCGTTGACCGCCTCGACGTTCGACGCGACCGTTCGGATGCCGTGCGTCGCCGCGAGCGCGGCGCGCCGCTCGGCCCGGGGATGGCTCGCCACGATCTGGCCAGGCTCGACGAGCTGGTCGTGGAGCAGCCCGACGATCATCGCCTCGGCCATGACTCCGGAGCCGACAGTCGCGACGGTGCGATTCGCGAGGGGGGACATCGCGCCGGAGGATACCACCGCGCACGCGGGCCCCCGCCGGGCCGGTCGAGCGGCGTGACGCGTCAGCCGAGCCGCGGGATCTCAGCCCACCGGCGCGAAGCTGTCGCTCGGCGCGAGCCCGTCGAACGCAACCGGGTCCACGATCTCCGCGAGCACCTCGATGCCGTCCACCAGGCGCGGCCCGGGCCGCCAGAAGTAGGCTGAGCCGTCCACCGCGAACACCCGCCCGGCGCGAACCGCCGCCAGGTCGTCCCAGCCCGTCGGCCGCGGCGTCGAGGCCCAGGCGGCGAGCGTCGTCGGGAGGTCCATCCCCGCGGGCATCAGGACGATGATCTCGGGGTCAACCTCGCGCAGCGCGTCCCACGAGGTGGCCGCGCCCCGCTCCCCCTCGCGGCCGAGGAGCTCCCAGCCGCCCGCCAGGCGCACCTGCTCGGGAACCCAGCGGCCGACCGACACGGGCGGGTCCAGCCACTCGAGCGCGGCGACCCGCGGCGCCTTGAAGCCGTGGTCACGGCGGGCGACCACGATGGCCTCGATCGCCTGGAGACGTTCGCGGAGCCCCGCCACCACGTCCATCGCCTCGTCCTCGGCCTCGGTCATGGCGCCCACGGTCTGGATCGCGTTGAGCGCGCCCTCCACCGAGACCGGGTCAAGGGTGAGCACCGCGATCTCCTCGTCGATGCTGTCGGCGATCGCCCGCATCTCGCGGGCGCCAACCGCGCAGACACGGCTCGAGTCGGAGAGGATGACGAGGTCCGGGTCCGCGGCCCCGAGGGCCTCGCGGTCGAGCTCGAGCAGCCCGGGCCCCGGCAACCCGGCTCGCGCGGCCCCGGAGAGACGGGCGACGACCGGAACCTGGCGAGCCTCCGGCGGCTCGTCGCAGTAGGCGGTCACGCCCACGAGCTCGTCGCCCAGCCCGAGCGCGAACACGATCTCGGTGGCGGCGGGGTGGAGCGAGACGATGCGCACGAGCCTAGTCTACGGGCCAGGTCCACGGGCCGGGCCAGAGCGGGACGCTCGGGCCGACGCCCGACGCTGACGGCGCGACGCCGACGGGCCCCGGGCGGACGCCGACCGGCGAGCCGGGGAATCGAAACGGCCCCGCTTCGAGGGGCGGGGCCGTGACGGGTTGGGGGCCGGCGAGCCGACCAGACGCGATCAGCGGGGCTTGAGCGCGTCCAGGGCGGCGCGGGCCGCGGCCTTGTCCGAGTACCACTGCACGTTGATCGCCGTGTAGCCGGCCCACTGCGCCGGGAGGCTTTCCTCGGGGAAGATGGCGTTGACCGGGCACTCCGGCTCGCAGGCACCGCAGTCGATGCATTCGTTCGGGTCGATGTACAGCATCCGGTCGTTGCCCTCTTCCTGGTGGATGCAGTCCACCGGGCAAACCGACACGCATGCGGTGTCCATCACGTCGACGCAGGGCTCGGCGATCACATACGCCATCGCAGGTTGTCTCCTGAGCGAAGAAGCGGCCAATTCATCGGACGAGCCGAGACAGCTGAAGCGTACCACCGGAGGCCGGGCGCGGAGAACCGCGGACGCGCTGGTCCGGACCCGGCACACCCCTCGCAGCGTTCACGGCGCCGCGACACGAGCGGGCCGGCCCGCGAGTCCGCGAGCAAGCGGCGCGGGCCCGTCGGGCGCCGCGCCTACCAGCGCCGGCTGGCAGCCTCGCCGCCCGACGGGACATCGGCCGCGCCCACGGCTACCACCGCTTGGCCGCGTGGGGCACGACGAGCACGGCCAGCGTGACCCAGGGTGACAGCGCCAGGGCCGCCCGGCGAACGCGACGCCACATCGGAAGCCTCCTCGCCCGTTGCGCCGGGTCGAGATGCCGTCGGCGGCCGCTCCCTTAGTGCCCTCGGTCGAGCCTACGGAGCGCGGAGCCTACCGGGCCCGACTTAGCCCCCGCTTATCTCCGTTCGTCTCGGCCCGAGGTGTCCGGGCTGCCGCGCGCGGCCCCCGGGCACCGGCCCGACAACGAGAGCGGCGCCGGGGGCGAACCGCCCGGCGCCGCTCCAGATCCCTCGCGGGACGAGGTCACATCCCCTGGGGGACGTAGTTCGGGTCGAGGTACTTGTCCGGGTCGTCCTTGAACTCGAGCAGGCAGCCCTTGCCGCAGAACCAGTAGGTCTGCCCCTCGTGCTCGAGCGAGAGCTTGGACTTCTCGGTGTCCACGTCCATGCCGCAGACGGGGTCCTTCGCGATGGCCATGACCGGTGTTCGCTCCTACCGTGGGAACGGGAATGGCGCCGGACGGCGGGCGCCCGGCGGGTTGCAGGCTCCGAGGCTACCCCAGCCGGGAGTAGCATGCCGCCATGGACCCGACGTCCCTCGATCTCGCCCGAGCGGCCTTGCTTGAGGAACGTGAGCGCCTCCTGGCCGAGCAGCGCGAGACCACGATCCAGGCGCCCGACCCGATGACCTACGGGTCGCAGGCGGCGGCCGCCAGCCAGGTGTTCACCCAGCAGCGGGACCTCGCCCTCCGTGACCACAACCAGCAGCTGATCGAAGCGGTTGACGCGGCCCTCGCGCGCCTGGACGCGGGCGTCTACGGCACCTGCGTCACGTGCGGCCGGGCAATCGCCCCAGAACGCCTCGAGGCGCTGCCGTCGGCAGCCCACTGCATCGACTGCCAGAAGAGGGCGACCGCCGGGCGCCACCGGTGAGCGCGCACGCCTCCCCCGGCGCGCCCCGCCTCGTCACCCTCGACGAGATCCGGGCGGCCGCGCGGGTGCTGGACGGCGTGGCGCTGCGCACGCCGCTCGTCCCGTTCGGCGCCCCCGAGCGGCGCCAGTGGCTCAAGGCCGAGTCGCTCCAGCCCATCGGCGCGTTCAAGCTGCGCGGCGCCTACCATGCCGCGGCGGTGCTCCCGCCCGACGCGCGCGCCCGCGGGCTGATCACCTACTCGTCCGGCAACCACGCCCAGGGCGTCGCCCGGGCGGCCAGGCTGTTCGGCGTGCCGGCCGTCATCGTCATGCCGTCCGACGCCCCGCCGCTCAAGAAGGCGCGCGTCGAGGCGGACGGGGCCGAGGTCGTGGTGGTGGGCACCGCGTCCGACGAGCGCAAGCGCGTGGCGGAGCAGATCGCCGCCGAGCGCGGCCTCGCGATCATCCCGCCCTACGACGACCCGCGCATCGTGGCCGGCCAGGGCACCTGCGGCCTGGAGATCGCCGAGTACATGCCTGAGGTGGCGGTCGTGCTGGTGCCGATCGGCGGCGGGGGGCTGGCGAGCGGCGTGGCGGCGGCGGTCCGCGCCCTGGCGCCCCGCGCCCGGGTGATCGGCGTGGAGCCCGAGCTGGCCGCCGACGCGCGCGAGTCGCTGGAGACCGGGCAGATCGTCCGCTGGGAGGCCGAGCGCGTGAGCCGCACGATCGCCGACGGCACGCGAACGCAGTCGCTCGGACGGCTGAACTTCGCCCACCTGTCGGCCCAGATGGAGCGGGTCGTCACCGTCACGGAGGCCGAGATCGCGGCCGCCGTCCGGCTGGCCGCCGAGGAGGCGCGGCTGGTGGTCGAGCCGTCGGGCGCGCTGCCGGTGGCCGCGATGCGCTTCCACGCCCGGGAGATCGGGCTCGACCCGGCCGACGGCCCGATCGTCGGGGTCGTGTCCGGCGGCAACGTGGACCCCGACCGGTACCGCGCCTACCTGGCCGCGCCGGTGCCACCGGAGGGATGACCCGCCGACGGCACGGCCCTTCCGCGCGGCCCGCCGATCCGCGGCCGCCCGTGATGCGAATGCTGGTCAGCAACCGACTCCGCCGAGGATCCCGCCCATGCGCTCCGACACCACCCGCCAGACCGTCACGGTCGTTGCCTTCCTGCTGACCATCGCGCTCAACGCCGCGGCCACCACGATCCCGCTCGGCGGCCAGGCGACCAACGTGATCAGCGACAGCTTCCACGTCTACGTGATCCCGGCCGGCTACGTGTTCTCCATCTGGGGCCTGATCTACACGCTGCTGGGCGCGTTCACCGTGTGGCAGGCGCTGCCGCGCAATCGCGAGCGCGCCGTGCTGCGCGACCTCGGCTGGCTGCCGGCCCTGAGCGGGGTGCTCAACTCGCTGTGGATCGTGCTGTTCCAGTACCGGGTGTTCGTGCTCACGGTGCCGGTCATCGTGGCGCTGCTGATCACGCTGATCGCGATCCACTTCCGGCTGTGGGATCACCGGGGCCTGCTGCGGGGCTCGGCGTACTGGCTGGCCCGCGCGCCGTGGTCGGTGTACCTGGGCTGGATCACCGTGGCCACCATCGCCAACGTCGCGCAGACGCTGTCCTCGCTCGGGTTCACCGGGTTCGGCATCGACCCGGTGCTCCTCGCCGCCGTCGTGCTGGTGGTCGGGATCGCCATCGCCGCCCGCTTTGTCGGGCGCTTCGGCGACGCGGCGTACGGGTGGGTGATCGTCTGGGCGTACGTGGGCGTGGCCGTGAAGGAGTCCGACGTCCTGATCGTGGCGGGGACGCGGGAGGGGCGCTGATCAGGGCGCCTGGTTGCGTACCCGCTCGAACGCTTCGGCCAGGACCCGCAGGAAGGCTTGCGCGGCTGGTCGCTGGGCTGCGGGGATGCCGGCGAAGAGGCGCTCGAGCTCGGCGGCGAGGGCTGTCCGCAGGTCCGCCGCGAGGCGTCTGCCCTGCGGCGTCAGCCGAATGCGGACCCTCCTGCGGTCCGCCTCGTCCTGCGTTCGCTCGAGCAGGCCCTCCTTGCGCATCTGCTCGACGACCTGACTGACCCAGGGCCGGTCGGAGCCGATGCGGCTCGCCAGGTCGCTTACGGAGAGCCCTGATGCTGGGAGGAGCTCCGTCAGGATGAGCGCCCGCGTGTCCGCGCTCGGGCCCTGCGATGTGAAAGCCT
>JAKAHL010000273.1 GCA_021815005.1 Chloroflexota bacterium | reverse complement strand
GATTCACTGGCCGTCGACAGCCCCAGCGCACGGCCTTGACGTCCGCGCTCCCCTCCCCCATGCTCCGCGCCAATGACTCACACGACTGTGTCCTGGTTGATGTGCATGCGTGGGCGGCCCCGTCGTTCGGAGACGGGCGCCGAGATCGCCGCGCGCTGACCGCACAGCCAGTGACCGCGGGGATCTCGGAGCCGAGGTCCCGGGGCCGCGAACCAGTCGGGTTCGCGGCTCTTTCGTTCTCCGGCCACAACGACGGGTAGCCGCCGAGTCAGACCCCCCAGGGCCACCTCGACGAACCGCCCCGCCACGCGCCCCGGAGAAACCGCCCCATGAGCAGCTTCAACCCCACCGCCCTCGGCCGCCTGCGTCCCGAGACCCAGGCGCTGCACGCGGGCCAGACGCCCGACCCCACCACCAAGTCGCGCGCCGTCCCCCTCTACGCCACCACCAGCTACGTCTTCGACGACGCCGCGCACGCCGCCCGCCTGTTCGGCCTGGAGGAGGCCGGGAACATCTACACCCGGATCATGAACCCCACCACGGACGTCTTCGAGCAGCGGATCGCCGCCCTCGAGGGCGGAATCGGGGCGGTGGCGGTGAGTTCGGGACAGGCCGCCGAGACCCTCGCGATCCTCAACCTCGCCCGCGCCGGCCAGAACGTCGTCGCGAGCGCCAGCCTGTACGGCGGCACGTTCACCCTGTTCCACTACACGCTCGCGAAGCTCGGCATCGACGTGCGCCTCGTGGACGGGTCGGACCCGACGGCCTACGCCGCGGCCACGGACGGGGGCACCCGAGCCTGGTACTGCGAGACGATCGGCAACCCGCGCCTCGATGTGGCCGACCTCGACGCGGTCAGCGCGGGCGCCCACGCCCACGGCGTGCCCCTGATCGTGGACAACACCTTCGCCCCGCTCCTCGCCCGCCCGTTCGATCACGGCGCGGACATCGTCATCCACTCGGCCACCAAGTGGATCGGCGGCCACGGCACCGTCATCGGCGGCGTGGTCGTGGACAGCGGCAAGTTCGACTGGGCCGCCAGCCCGCGGTTCCACGACGACTTCGTCGCCCCCGACCCCGCGTACCACGGGGTCGGCTACACGGACGCGTTCGGTGCCGCCGCGTACATCGCGAAGCTGCGCGTCGTCGGCCTGCGCGACCTGGGCTCGGCCATCTCCCCGTGGAACTCGTGGCAGCTCCTGCAGGGGCTGGAGACGCTCCCGCTCCGGATCGAGCGCCACAGCCAGAACGCCCTGCGCGTGGCCGAGTGGCTGCAGGCCCGCCCGGAAGTCGCCTGGGTCAGCTACCCCGGCCTCGCCTCCCACCCATCGCACGGGGTCGCGCGGCGCGTCCTGGCGGGCGGCTTCGGCGGCATGGTCACCTTCGGCATCCACGGCGGCGTCGATGCGGGGCGGCGGTTCATCGACAGCGTCAGGCTGTTCAGCCTCCTCGCCAACGTGGGCGACGCGAAGAGCCTCGTGATCCACCCGGCCAGCACCACCCACCAGCAGCTCACGGAGGAGGAGCAGCAGACCTCGGGCGTCACCGAGGACCTGATCCGCCTCTCGATCGGCATCGAGCACATCGACGACATCCTCGCCGACCTAGACCAGGCCCTCCGTGCCGCGACCGCGTCCGCGGCCGCCGGGTAGAGGCGCCGCCATGTCACCTGACGACGGCACGGACCGGGACGGCGTCGGCCTCCCGCGCTCGGCCTTCGATATCCCGACCGATGCCGCGGGCATCGAGGGGCTCGCCGCGGGCATCGCGCCAGCGGGGGCCAGCGCGCCGGCGACGACCCCGGCAGCCGAAGCTCACCGGCCGCCCCTGGGCACCGGGCGCGTCGAGACCGCACCCATCGGGCGCGTCGCGCTCGAGTCCGGCGCGACGCTCCCGGTCACCGTCGCCTACCGTCACGACGGCCCCGGGGCCAACGCCCCGCAGGTCCTCGTGGTCCACGCCCTCACCGGCTCCGCCGACGCCGCCGGGGATTGGTGGGAGCCCGTCATCGGCCCGGGTCGCGCCCTCGACACCGAGCGCGTGGGCGTGCTCTGCGCGAACCTGCTGGGCGGGCGCTACGGCACCACCGGCCCCACCTCGACCGACCCCGAGACGGGCGCCCCGTACGGTGGCACGTTCCCGCAGCCGACCGCGCGCGACGAGGCGGCGGTCCTGTGGTCGCTCGCCGACCGCCTGGGCATCGGCCGGTTCGACCTGGTGGCGGGCGGCTCGCTGGGCGGGATGGTCGCCCAGGAGGTGGCCCTCGCCCGGCCCGGGGGCGTGGGGCACCTCGCCGTCCTCGGCGCGCCGGCGGCGACGGGCGCGATGGCCCTGGGCTGGAACCACATCCAGCTCGGGCTGATCGACGCGCTGGGCGAGCGGGGCCTCGAGCTGGCGCGGCAGCTGGCCATGACCACCTACCGCTCCGAGGCCGACTTCGACGGGCGGTTCGGGCGCCGCGTCGAGCCCGACGGGCGCTTCTCGGTCTCGTCGTACCTCGACTACCAGGGCCAGAAGATCCTGGGCCGCTTCGACCCCGACACGTACCGGGTGCTTGTGCGCGTCATGGACAGCCACGACGTGGGGCGCGGGCGCGGCGGGGCCCGCGAGGCGTTCCGGGCCCTCGCCGCGGCCGGCACGGGCATCACCGGCATCGGCATCGAGGGCGACATCCTGTTCGGGCCCGGCCAGGTCCGGGCGCTGGTGGCCGACGCGGCGGGCGCGAGGGCGGACGCCTCGTACCGCGAGATCAGCTCGTCCAAGGGCCACGACGCGTTCCTGATCGAGTGGGAGCAGCTGACCGGGTTCCTCCGCGAGGCGCTGGCGGACGGGCTGGCCCGGTCGGGACGGCGAGCGGCCACGGCGGCCTAGGCGGGTCAGGCTGCGTTCGCCTGGCCGCCCGAGCAAGGGGGCGGCTGCGGCGGCCGGGGGCCCGACACGGGGGTTTCGGCGGCGGCCGCGAGTGCGGTATCATCTGCGCGCCGCTGGCGCGTGGCTCAACGGTAGAGCACCTGACTCTGGATCAGGGGGTTCTAGGTTCGAATCCTAGCGCGCCAGCCAACTCGACCTTTCTCGAGCAGAACGGTCCCCTCCCCGGGGGCCGTTCATCGTTTTCGGGGCTGAGGGACGGGCGGGGAGCCCATTTCGCTCAC
>JAKAHL010000272.1 GCA_021815005.1 Chloroflexota bacterium | reverse complement strand
GGGCGGCGCACCCGGCCCGTGCGGCGCGCGTCGGCTGGCATCACGCCCGTGCGGGCGGCGGCGCTCCTGGCGCTGCTCGCCGGCCTGGCCGGCATGTACGGCGTGTCCAGCTCGTCGGCCTTCGCGGCCCGCCAGATCGACATCACGGGCGCCACCTGGACGCCGCAGGCCGAGATCCTCCGGGCCCTCGCGATCCCGTCGGGGCAGAACCTGTTCACGGTCAGCTCCGCGGCGCTCGCCGATCGGCTGGCGGGCATCCCGGGCGACCCCGTCCGTTCTGCCCGCGTGAGCGTGGGCCTGCCCGACGTGATCGCGGTCAGCGTGACCGAGCGCGAGCCGCTGGTCGTGTGGAGGGCGGGCGGCGGCGAGTACCTCGTGGACGAGACCGGGCTGCTGTTCAGCCAGCTGGGCGCCAGCCCGCCGCCGGCCGCCTCGTCCCTGCCGGTCATCACGGACCGGCGGGCGGCGGCGCAGGGCCTGGCCGTGGGCTCGACGATCGACCCCGTCACCCTCGACGCCGCCCTGCGCCTCGGATCGCTCACGCCGGCGGACCTCGGCAGCGCCGCCACGGGTCTCGCCATCACCGTTGACGACGCGGACGGCTTCACCGTCTCACGCGTGCCGGCGGGCTGGCAGGCCGTGTTCGGCTTCTACACGCCGACGCTCCGCACGACGGACCTGATCCCGGGGCAGGTCCGCCTGCTCCGCAGCCTGCTCAGCGGCCGCGAGGCGAAGGTGGGGCGGGTCATCCTCGCGGACGACCGCAGCGGCACGTACCTGCCGCGCGGCACCGCGCAGCCGTCCGCCAGCCCGAGGCCGGCCTCCCGTCCCGCGCCCACCGCCAGGCCGGGGGCCACGGCCGCCGCCCGGCCGACGGCGCAGCCCGTCCCCACCGCGACGCCCAAGCCGTGAGCGTCCGCCGCAGCGCCGCCCGTCCCGCGCCGGCCGTGCGAGCGCGTCCCTCCGCACGGCGGTCTGATAGCGTAGCGATGTCGTTCCCGAGGACGGAGGCCTGCCGCCCGTGATCCTGCCCGTGGTGGGTCTGCTCATCGGCATCCTGGCCGGCTTGGTCCTGAACGTCAACGTCGGCTTCGAGCTGTCGCGGTACACCGCCGTGGCGATCCTCGCCGCACTCGACTCCGTCCTGGGGGCGGTCCGAGCGGAACTCGACGGCGTCTACGACAATCGGATCTTCATCAGCGGGTTCCTCGTCAACGCCATCGTGGCCGTCCTGCTGGTCTTCATCGGCGACCGGCTGAGCCTCGACCTGTACCTGGTCGCGCTGATCAACTTCGGCTTCCGGATCTTCAACAACGTCGCGCTCATCCGGCGCCACTTCATCTAGCATCGGTCCCGGCCAACCGGGCCCCCAGGGAACGAGGGGAAGCAGAGGCACGTGGAACGGGAAGCGGTCCTGGTCGGCATCGACGTCGGCACGTCCAAGGTCGTGGCGCTCATCGGCGAGGTCAGCCGCGAGGGGCGCCTGACGATCATGGGCCACGGCACCGTGCCCGCCACCGGCCTCAAGCGCGGCGCGATCGTGAACATCGACCAGACGGTCCGGTCGATCGCGGACGCCGTCGAGCGCGCCGAGCGCCTGTCCGGTTGGAAGATCGACCGCGCCTTCGTGGGCGTGGGCGGGCCCCATGTCGAGAGCCTCAACTCCACGGGCCAGGTGGCGGTCACCGCGCACCATCGCGAGGTGACCCGCGCCGACATCGACCGGGCCATCGAGGTCGCGCGGGCGGTGTCGATCCCGTCCAACCGCGACGTGCTCCACGTGGAGCGGCGCGGCTTCACGGTGGACGGCCAGGAGGGCGTCAAGGACCCGCTCGGCATGAGCGCGCTGCGGCTCGAGGTGGAGGCGCACATCGTGTCCGCCTCGGCCACCGCGGTCCAGAACCTCACCAAGTGCGTGCAGCTGGCCGGCGTCAAGATCGACGAGCTGGTGGTGAACGGGCTCGCGTCCGCCGAGGCCGTGCTGATCGAGGCGGAGAAGGAGCACGGCGTGGCCGTGGCGGACATCGGCGCCGGCACGATCAACCTCACGATGTTCGCCGAGGGCTCGCCGTTCCACACCGCCGTCCTGCCCGTCGGCGGCAACAACGTCACCAACGACATCGCGATCGGCCTGCGCACCCACCTCGCGGTGGCCGAGAGCCTCAAGATCGCGCACGGCACCTGCGACCTGCGCAACGTCGTGGACGAGGAGATCCCGGTGGAGGGTCCCGGCGACGACGGGACGCGCACCGTCAGGCGCCTCGAGCTCGCCCAGATCATCGAGGCCCGCATGCGCGAGACCTACGAGCTGCTCAAGGAGGAGATGAAGCGCGCCGGCCAGGGCATGCTGCCGGCCGGGCTGATCATCACCGGCGGCGGCTCGCAGCTGGCGGGCGCGGCGGAGCTCGGGCGCGAGGTCCTCCAGATGCAGGTCCGCGTCTCCGGCCCGACGGGCATGGGCGGCCTGACCGACACGATCTCCGACCCGTCCTACGCCACCTCGGTGGGCCTGCTGCGCTGGGGCGCGAACCAGCTTGCCGCCGGCGAGCCGCTGCTGTACGAGACCGGCGACGAGGGCGGCGGCCTGCTGGGACGCATCCGGGAGGCGATCCGCAACCTCTTCCCGTAGGCGGCCGCGGGCCCGGTCGGCGGCCCGGCGGTCCGCGGGCCGGTGCGCTGCGGCACCCGGGCGGCGATGCGGCATTCGCCCGACGTGACCGCAGCCGAGGCTGCGCGCGTATACTCCGCTGACGCCCGCGCAGAACCGTCGCGGCCCGAGCCCTCGTGCCCGGTGCCACAGGGGCGGGCCTGACACCGCCATGACCTGCCGCCAGCCGCCGTCCAGAAGCCCGGGAGTGCTCCGATGCCGCTGCGATCCGATTCCGAGAACTTCGCGCTGATCCGCGTCGTCGGCGTGGGCGGTGGCGGCAGCAATGCCGTCAACCGCATGATCCGGGCCGAGATGATGGGCGTGGAGTTCATCGCCTGCAACACGGACGCGCAGGCGCTCCTGCAGTCGGACGCGCCCCACAAGATCCGCATCGGCGACAAGATCACCCGCGGCCTGGGCGCCGGCGGCGACCCGACGATCGGCCAGCGCGCCGCCGAGGAGGACCGCGACAAGATCGCCGACGCGATCGCGGACTCGGACATGGTGTTCATCACC
>JAKAHL010000271.1 GCA_021815005.1 Chloroflexota bacterium | reverse complement strand
GCTCGGCATCGTGGGTTCTTGTACCGTTGGTCTGTGACAGCTTGTCTGGCACAGATCTCGTCGCGAGCCGGATCGATCGCCTGGGCCGCAATCTGGCTCAGCTGGGTGCTGTAGCCGGCGACGCTATTTGATGATGTAGCGGCGGCGTTCGGCGACCATGAAACGGCGGCGCTCCATGGCGACCATGCGGGGCTACTCACGCGTCAGCTCGGCGACGGCCTTCTTGGCACAGGCGTCGTCGACGAGCTCCTTGCCGTCGGCGGCGGCCGCGATGAGGGCCGCCGTGGCGGCGTTGTTCAAGGCGCGCGGGATGCCGTTGGAGAGCCGGTGCAGGCGCACGACCGCGTCGTCGGCGAAGAGCTGATCGGAGCGGCCGGCCAGGGCGAGATGGTGGCGCAGGTAGGCCGTCGCGTCCCCCAGGTCCATCGGCGGAAGCTGGTAGCGGGTGGCGATGCGCTGGTCGAGCGCGGCGAAGACCCCGAGACGCAACTGCCGGTTGAGGCTCGGCTGGCCCAGGAGGATGCCCGCGAAGGGGCTCCGGGAGTCCATCTCGGCGTTCGTGAGGAGGCGCAGCTCCTCGAGCTGCGCCGGGGTCAACAGGTGCGCCTCGTCCACCACGATCACCACCCGGCGGTGGCGCTCGGCCTCCTCCGCCGCCAGGAGCTCTTGGGCCTGGGCCATCACCTCGGCCTTGAAGAAGCGCGGCGCCGCGCCCAGGGCGCGCACCACCGTGACGTAGAGCCCGCGCGTGCCGAAGGCCGGGTTGGCCACGTAGATCACCGCATAGCGGGAAGGGTCGAGGGTCGCTCGGGCGGCTCGGGCGGCCACGGTCTTGCCGGTGCCCACCTCGCCCGTGATCACGCACAGGGTGGCCTCCGCGATGCAGTGGAGGATGCGGGCCACGGCCTCCTGGTGGGGCCCCCGGCTGAAGAGCTCGGCTGGGGCGAGCGACTTGCCGAAGGGGGTGCGGGTGAAGCCGAAATGGGTGAGCCAGGGGGCCCGCTCGTTCATGGCGTCTCGTCCTCGTCCGCATCGGTGGCGCGGGTGAGTTGGCGATACGCGATCGCCCCCGTCGTCTCGGCCTCCTCGGCGGCGAGGACCTCGCCGAGATAGTCGATGCCGGTGGGCGGGGGGACCGGGCGCGGCGCCGGTGGCGCCATCGGATGGACGTGGTGCGCGATGACGAGCGGGGCGAGCAGGCCGAAGCTGCGCCGCTCGAACCAGACCTCGATGTGCGCGAGGTCCTCGGGCCGGTAGCGCAGCTCGATCGATCGCCCGCGCAGGGCGGGGTCGACCTGGTACGCGTTGCCCAGGAAGCTCACCGTGGCGGCCCGGCTGACACGCCGGCGGGCCGACCAGAGGAACGCCGCGCGCAGGAGCTCCGGATCGGCGGGGCGGACGCTCCCCGAGCCATAGCGCGCGAGCGGTGATTCGCCGGTCTCGGAGTGGACCCGCACGTTGAGGTAGCGCTCCACCCAGGCGCTGAAGCGGTCGTTGAGCTCCTCGAGCGAGGCGATGCCGACCTGGGTGGCCTCCAGGAGGAAGCGCTCGCGGATGACCCGGTTGAGGCGCTCCTGCTTGCCCCGCCCCTCGGGGGCATAGGGCCGGCTGTGGATGAGCCGGATGCCCAGGATCGCGCAGCTGCGCGCCAGCTCGGCGCCGCTGTAGGCCGAGCCGTTGTCGGTGTAGAGCGAGTCGGGCAGTCCCCGCCGCAGGATCGCCGCGTGGAGCACCTCCTGGCCCGCCCGCAGGGTCTCGTTGCCCACCCAGCGCCCGTGCACGAGCAGGCGGCTGTGGTCGTCGACGAGCAGGAACAGGCGGGCCCGCAGCGAACCCGGCGCCCGGGGGTGGGGCACGAACGGACCGACGAGCACGTCGCCGATCCAGCGCTCGTTGGGGTGGTCGGCCTCGTAGCGGCCGAAGGTGCGTCCGTCGCGCAGCAGCTCACCGCGCGTCAGGCCCCGCCGCGCGAACTGCTCGCGCAGCGTGCGCTCCGAGAGGCGCACCGCGTGGCGCGCGAAGAGGATCTCGCCGATGTGAGCGGCGGAGCGAGCGGGCTGCTCGAGGCGCAGGCGGATCGCCTCATCGAGGAGCGCCGCGTGGCGCCGCACGCCGCCGGCATCGGCTCTCGGACGGTCGCGCAACCCCGCCAGGCCGTGCGCCCGATACGCGCGGATCCAGCGATCGAGGGTGCCGCGGCTGGGCGTGCGGGGCTCGCCGTCGGGGCCGGCGTGCTCCTCGCCGGCCAGGCGGCGGACGAGCAGGCCGCGCTCTCTTGCGCCGAGTTTCGGATCGAGCGCCTCGGCGATCAGGTGGTAGCGCCACAGGGCGCGCGCTTCGGCGGGATCACGGTCCATCGGGCACCTCCGGGGCTGTCGGCGCCATCGAAGCGTCTGCCCCCGCCGGCGCCAAGGGCGCGTCTCTGTTGGTCCCGAGCAGCGCCCCGCCGGTGACGAGGTTGGCCACCCACCAGCCGTCCGCGGGACCGTGCCGCCGGAGCCACTGCGCGGCCCGCGCGCGCACCGCCGCGGCCAGGCGCGGCAGGGGCGGCACCGGGAGCTCGAAGCCCGACCAGCCGGCGCGCACCGCCTCCGCAAGGAGCCGCCGGGTGAGCTCGGGCGCCCCCAGCCGGAGCCGCCGCAGCCAGCCCCGCACGGTCGTCTCGGGACGCGCCAGCACGGCTGCGATGGGGCGGTGGCCGAGGCCCTGCGCCGCCAGCTCGAGGGCTCGCCCGATCCAGGTCACCGCGTCCCAGCGCCAGGGCAGCACGAACCAGGGCAGCAGCGCCTGGGTGCGCCCGCAGCGGGAACAGCGCACGCGGGGGATCCAGATCAGGCGGTCCCCGACGTCGCGCAGGTGCCGCCAATAACCGTGCCACGCCTGCGTCGGCGCCCCGCACGCGGGACAGGGCGGCCGGGGCGGGTCGATCGCCTGACCGCACGCCGCATAGGCGTCGACAGCGAGCGGACAGGGCCATAGGATCGACACCGGTGGACCATGTCTCCACCACCGACCCTCCCGGAGCCGCCAGCTCCCGGAGGGTCACCTTCGTTCAGGCCCTCAATGCTGCTCCGACGGCAGCGTCGTCGTCACCGTTCAGCGCCGCCGTGATCGGCACGTCCGCCGTCATGCAAAGGTGCCGCCTACAGGTGCCCGCATCGAAGAGC
>JAKAHL010000270.1 GCA_021815005.1 Chloroflexota bacterium | reverse complement strand
CGATCGGGATGCGCGTCGAGAGCGTCGACATGTCTGAGTTCACCCGGCGGCTGGAGGAGGGGATCTACGACCCCGTCGAGTACGAGCAGGCGCTCGCCTGGACGCGCGCAAACTGCCGCGAGGGCGCGGACCGCAACACCCCCGACAAGAAGAAGAGCCGGGCGCAACTGGACGCCGACTGGGAGACGGTCGTCAAGATGACCCTGATCACCCGGGACCTCCTTGTGGGTAACCCGCGTCTGGCGGAACTGGGCCACGCCGAGGAGGCGATGGGCCGCAACGCCATCCTCGGCGGCTTCCAGGGCCAACGCGCCTGGACTGACCACTCGCCCAACGGTGACTTCATGGAGGCGATCCTGAACTCGTCGTTCGACTGGAACGGGACCCGCGCGCCGCACATCTTCGCGACCGAGAACGACTCCCTCAACGGCGCGTCGATGCTCCTGATGTACCTGCTCACCAACCGGGCCCAGATCTTCGCCGACGTGCGGACGTACTGGAGCCCCGACGCGGTCGAGCGTGTGACCGGCTACCGGCCCGACGGGCTCGCCAGCGACGGGTTCATCCACTTGATCAACTCCGGCGCGGCCACACTCGACGCGACGGGCGCGATGACCGACGCCGACGGCAAGCCCGCGATGAAGCCGTTCTGGGAGATCACCGAGGCCGATGTCTCGGCGGCGCTTGCTGCGACGACCTGGTACCCGGCGAACCGCGGCTACTTCCGCGGTGGCGGCTTCTCGAGCCAGTTCGTCTCGAAGGGCGGCATGCCGGTCACCATGGCGCGGCTCAACCTCGTCAGCGGGATCGGGCCCACGCTCCAGATCGCCGAGGGCTGGACGGTCGAGCTGCCCGACGAGGTGCACAGGACACTCGACGAGCGGACCGACCCCACCTGGCCCACGCACTGGTTCGTGCCACGGACCACGGGCGTCGGCCCGTTCCGCAGCGTGTACAGCGTGATGGCGAACTGGGCCGCCAACCACGGTGCGATCAGCTACGGCCACGTCGGCGCGGACCTGATCACCCTGGCCTCGATGCTCCGGATCCCGGTCCACATGCACAACGTACCTGAGGAGGACGTCTTCCGGCCGTCCGCCTGGGCGAACCTTGGCACGGCCGACCCCGAGGGCGCGGACTTCCGCGCCTGCGCCAACTTCGGGCCGTTGTACGGGCGCAAGTAGGCGGCGCAATCCCTCGGTCCATTCGGTGTGCCGCCTCCTCCTGTGCTCGGCCCACCCCGCCACCGCTCCGTGAGGCCACCCATGACCGACCTGCTGCTCGGCATCGACATTGGCACCTCAAGCTCCAAGGGCGTGCTGACGACTCCCGAGGGCGTCCTTGTCGCGACGACCGTCCGGCCCCACCAGCTCTCGATGCCAGCGCCCGGCTGGGCGGAACACGACGCTGAGGCGATCTGGTGGGGCGACTTCACCTCCATCGCCCGCGAACTCGTTCAGGGTGGCCACGGTCAAGTCGCGGCCGTCTGCGCCAGCGGCATCGGCCCCGCCGTCCTGCCCGTGGATGCCGGCGGCCGGGCCCTCCGCCCTGCGATCCTGTACGGCATCGACACCCGGGCCATGGACGAGGTGGCCGAGCTGACCATGCGCTTTGGCGAGGCTGCCATCCTCGCTCGCGGCGGGACCCTGCTCACGTCGCAGGCCGGCGGCGCCAAGATCGCCTGGATCCGCCGCCATGAGCCCGACGTTTGGGCCCGCACGGCGCGGTTCCACATGGCGAACTCCTTGATCATCGAGCGGCTGACCGGCGAATACGTCCTGGACCACCAGTCCGCCAGCCAGATGGACCCGCTCTATGACATGACGACCTCGTCATGGGCCGCGGACTGGGCCGCCGAGGTCGCCCCCGGCCTCGCGCTCCCGAGCCTCGCGTGGTCTGACGAGGTGGTGGGCCGAGTCCACGCTGCCGGTGCCGTCGCCACCGGCATCCCCGAGGGGACTCCGGTGATCGCCGGGACGATCGATGCGTGGGCAGAGGCACTGTCCGCCGGGGTCCGCGACCCGGGTGACACCATGCTGATGTACGGCACAACGATGTTCATCGTGGAGGTCGCGCCGGCGTTCAGGCCCGACCCGGCGATCTGGAGCACGCAGGGTGTATTCAAGGACAACCCCACGTACGCCGCGGGGCTGTCCGCCTCGGGCGGTCTCACCGTCTGGCTCAAAGATGTCCTAGGCTCGGATTTCGACACCCTCCTCGGGGAGGCGACCGCGACGCCTCCCGGTGCCGAGGGCCTAGTCGTGCTCCCGTTCTTCGGGATGGCCCGTTCGCCCATCTTCGACCCGAGCGCCCGCGGCATGCTGTTCGGGCTGACGCTGTCGCACACCCGTGGCCATATCTACCGTGCCCTCCTCGAGGGCACCGCATACGAGGTGCGCCACAACCTTGAGGTCATGGCGGGCGTCGGGGCTACCCCGCGACGGCTCGTGGCGGTGGGCGGCGGAACGCGAAGCGGCCTCTGGTCGCAGGTGGTCACCGATGTCACCGGTGTGGCCCAGATCATCCCGGAGGTAACAGTCGGTGCCAGTTATGGTGACGCCTATCTCGCGGGGCTCGGCTCCGGGCTCGTCGCCCGCCACGTCCGCTGGAACCCACCCGCGCAGGTCCTTGAGCCCGACTCGGCGGCCGCCGACCGATATGGCGAGCTCTACCGCGTCTATCGCGAGCTGTACCCGGCCACCAGGAATCTCGCTCATGCGGTGGCGCGTGTGCAGAATGCCACGGCGGCGGGCTGAGTCTGCCGGTCGATGGCTCCGCCGACTTGCTAGACGGTTCTTTCAGGACGACACCTGTGCGCTGAGGGTCACGCTCCGCTGCCAGACCGGCGACCGACTCGCCGAAGGGCCGGCGGTAGGCCAGTGCAGTCGTCCCGGGCGGGCCCGCCGCGCCGCACCGGCGCCAGCCAGCGGACGTTCGCGTAGGCGCGCGCACCCTCGGGCAGGGCGGCCTCGACGCGCTCGCGGACGAGCCGTTCGGGCTCACGGGCGGGATGACGGGCTGGGCTGACCATATCCCCCGGCTGGTCGCTGAGAACCCCGATAGCGTACCAGGCGGGGGCAAGCCCCAGTTGACCGACCCCGTCGACCGCTCGGCGAGCCACAGCACCACCGACGAGGATCCGGCGACGTTCGTCGATCACGAGGGCAGGGTGGGGG
>JAKAHL010000018.1 GCA_021815005.1 Chloroflexota bacterium | reverse complement strand
TCTGCTCGCCACCCAGGCCGTGCCCACCCAGATGTCCTCGCTCGAGGTCGTCCTGCGCGGCGCGGCGGCCGGCATCGTCATCACGGCCAGCCACAACCCCTGGACCGACAACGGGTTCAAGGTGAAGGCCCCCACCGGGGCCGCGGCGGGCGGGGAGATCCTCAAGCCCATCGAGGCGCGGATCGCCCAGACGGCCGGGATCGAGATCGAGCGGCGTCCCCTGGCCGACGCCGAGGCGGCCGGTCTCGTCACCCGCTTCGACCCGTTCGACGCCTACGAGGCCCACGTCCGCAAGACGCTCGATCTCGACGCGCTCCGGGCGGCGGACGTCAGCGTGCTGGTGGAGCCGCTCTGGGGCGCGGGCGCGGGATGGATCAGCCGACTGCTCGGGGGCGGCAGGATCCGCGTGACCGAGCTCCACCAGGAGCGCAACCCGTACTTCGGCGGCGTCAACCCCGAGCCCATCCGACCCAACGTGAACGAGGCGCTGGCCAGGCTGGCCGCGGGCGGCTTCGACCTGGGCCTCATGCTCGACGGGGACGCGGACCGGGCCGGCGCGGCCGACGAGCGCGGCGTCTTCATCCACCAGCTCCAGGTGACAGGCCTGCTCGCCTACTACCTCGCCGAGCACCGCGGCTGGCGCGACCCCGTGGTCTACAGCGTCAACAACACGTCCATGGTCCCGAGACTGGGCGAGCTCTACGGCTTCCCCGTGCACGAGACGCCGGTGGGCTTCAAGTTCATCGGGCCCAAGATGATCGAGACCGGCGCCATGCTCGGCGCCGAGGAGTCGGGCGGCTTCGGGCTGGGCATGCACCTGCCCGAGCGCGACGGCATCTACGCGGACCTGCTGCTGCTTGACCTGTTCCTGCGCGAGCGCGCCCGCGGAATGTGGCCGGTTTCGAAGGCGCTCGAGCACTTCCACCAGATCGCCGGGCCGTCGTTCTACCTGCGCACGGACCTCCACTTCGAGCGGGCGGGCTATGACGCCGTCAAGGAGCGCATCGTGGAGGGGCTGCGCGTCGCGACTCCCGCCGAGCTCGCTGGCCAGGCCGTGGTCCGCACGCAGGCGCTGTCCACCAACGACGGCTACAAGTTCTTCGTCGAGGACGGGTCGTGGGTCATGATCCGCACCTCCGGGACCGAGCCGCTGTGCCGCGTGTACGCCGAGGCCACGTCGGAGTCCACCCGGGACTGGCTCCTCGCCGACGGCGAGCGCCTCGCCCGCGGCTGACCCGGCCGGCCCGCGTTCGAGGGGGCGACGTCAGGACCGCGCGTCGAGCAGACCCCGGATGGTCACCAGCAGCTGCTCGGCGGTGAACGGCTTGGCGATGAAGTCGGTCACGGCCGCGCCCAGCCCCTGGTAGGCGGCCGACTGCTCGGCGTAGCCCGACATGCACAGGACGCGCAGGCCGCGGACGCGGTCAAGCAGGATCGCCGCCAGCTCGGGGCCGGACAGGTCGGGCATCACCATGTCCGTGAGGAGCAGCGCCACGCCGTCCAGAACCCCGGGCGGCGTCGCGAGCGCCGCATGGGGATGGGGCGCCACGAGGACGCGATACCCGGCCCGCTCCAGGACCCTCGCCATGAGGCTGCGGAGCGCCGGCTCGTCCTCCACGAGCATGATCGTCTCGGTGCCGCCCACCGGCTGGACCGAGACGCCTGCCGCGGGCGACGCCACCGACCTGTCCACCCGGGGCAGGTACACCTTGAAGCTGGTGCCGAGACCGAGCTCGCTGTACGCCCACACGTGGCCGCCCGCCTGCGACACGATGCCGTGGACCGTGGCCAGGCCGAGCCCCGTGCCGTGCTCAGGCCCCTTGGTGGTGAAGAACGGGTGGAACATCTGGGCGAGCGTGCCGGCGTCCATCCCGATCCCCGTGTCGCTCACGGCCAGGAGGACGTAGCGGCCGGGGTTGACGCCGGCGTGCTGGCTCGCGTAGACCTCGTCGAGCGTCACGTTGGTCGTCTCGATGGTCAGGCGGCCGCCGCCCGGCATGGCGTCGCGGGCGTTGCCGGCCAGGTTCACCAGCACCTGCTCCAGCTGGCCTGCGTCGGCGAGCACGTGCCCGAGGCCGCCGGCGAGGTTCGTCTGCAGGTGGACCTGCTCGCCCAGGAGGCGACGCAGCATGGGCGCCACCTCGTTCACGACGTTGTTGAGGTCCACCACCTCGGGCCGCGTGATCTGCCTGCGGCTGAACGCGACGAGCTGGCGGACCAGGGTGGCGCCACGATCCGCGGCGGCCACGATCTCCTCGACATCGCGCGCCGCGGTGTCGTCGCCGGCGATCGCGTCGCGCAGCATCCCCGCGTAGCCGAGGATCGCGGCCAGCAGGTTGTTGAAGTCGTGGGCGATCCCGGCCGAGAACTGGCCGAGCGCCTCGAGCCGCTGGATGCGGGCGACCTGCGCCTCGAGCGCCCGCTCGCGCGTGCGGTCGCGGGCCACCGCCACCATGCCCGACAGGCCGCCATCGGCGTCGAGGGTCGGCGTCACGGCCCACTCCGCCTCGAACGTCCGGCCGTCCGCGGTCCACGCCGGGTGCGAGCCCGACCACGCCGAGCCCCGCTCGACGGCGGCCGGCAGGGTGCCGCTCGCCGGCCCGCCGAACAGGACCGAGGGCGGGTTGCCGTACAGGCGCTCTCGCTCGAAGCCGCTCATGCGCAGCAGCGCGCCGTTCGCATAGCTGACCCGACGGTCCTGGTCGAGGACAAGGACGCCGTCGCTCGACTGCTCGATCGCGGCGAGGAGGCGGCCGTGCTCTGCCGGCACGGTGGGCGCAGCCGGCGCGGCCGACACCGGTGTCGGGCCGGACGCGCGCGGGCCGACGCCAGAGCCACGCGCATCGCCACCGTCCGGCGCGTGCCGGCGCCGCCCCTTCGCCCGTCGCATGTCGGTCGCCAACCTGCTGCTCCTCACGGCGCGTCGCTCCCGGCCCACCGGGCGCGGGCAAGCGGGCGCTCCCCCAGAATCGGGCTTCCCGTCGGCCGGCGGCAGACCCGGGTCGTGGGGATGGCAGGGTGGACCCCGACCCCGGTCCGGGGTGGCGGAGGCGCGACGACGGCTGGCCGGGCCCGTACGAGCGGGTCGGCGAGTCGGCACGTCCTGAGCGCTCGCCGCCGCGTCCCGGTACCCTGCGGGCGTGGACGACCCTCGCCAGATCGACGACGACACGTTCGAGGACTGGGTGTTCGACGCGCTCGACGAGCTCCCCGAGCGACTCCGGCTCGGCTTGGGCTCGCTCGCGGTCCTGATCGAGGACGAGGCGCCGGCCGAGCTCAAGGCCCACTACGGCGCCTACGACCTGTACGGCCACTTCCGAGGCTTCCACCTGGGCATGCTCGACGGCTCGGTCGCCGTGCGGCCGCCCTCGACGATCACGATCTACAAGGGTCCCTGCATCCGATCGGCGCCCGAGGTCGAGGGTGTCCGGGCGCGGGTCCGGTCCACCGTCCTCCACGAGGTCGGGCACCAGCTGGGCCTGGACGACGAGCGGATCCACAGGCTCCTGGGCGAGCCCGCACACGGGGGCCACTGAGATCGGCGGGCGCCCGGACGCGGCCTCGGCGGCAGGCGTCCCCCGGGATCCCGGCCGGGCGCGCCCGCGCCGCTGGCCTCGTCGCGCTCGGCTGCCGGGCGGCCTCCGCCTGCGGCTGGCCCTGCTGCTGGCGGCGCTCGCGGCGGCAACGACGGCTGGCGTCGGGGTCGGGGCCTATGCGACCGCCGACGCCTCCCTGCGCGACGCGATGGTCGCCGAGGCCCAGCGCCAGGCGACGTTCAACCTGACGGTGCTGCTGCCGGCCGTCGTCCCGGCGCCCGCCACCGCCGCCGCGTTCGCCGCGAGCGGCCTGCCCGCCGCGTTCCAGATCCGCGGCGACGCGATCACGATCGCCGACTACGGCAACGGCGACGTCTTCGCGTCCGACCCGGCGCTGGCCGACGCCGTGCCGGAGATCGACCCGCAGCTCCGGGCGACCGTCGCGGGAGGCGGCCTCGGGTACGCCTGGCAGGATCTCCGTGGCAGGAGCGTGCTGATCGTCGGCGGGCGGCAGCTCGGGCCGCCGGACCTCTACTTCCTGTACGACGCGACGCCCGTGGACCGGGCGCTGGACCGGATCCGCCTGGCCATCCTGGCGGGCGTGGCCGTCGCCGTCCTGCTCGCCCTGCTCGCCGCGCACGTCGTGGCGAGGGGTTTCCTGCGGCCCGTTGGCGGCGTGGCCGATGCGGCCCGGCGCCTCGCGGACGGCGACCTCTCAGCGCGGGCGCCCGTCCGGGGCGGAGGCGAGCTGGCCGACCTGGCCCGGGCGTTCAACCGCGCGGCAGACGCCCTGCAGGCGGCGGGGCCGAGCCTCGAGCGGGAAGCCCGCCGCGGCCCGCTCTCGTCCCCCGGAGCGGTGGGCGGGCTGCCGGGCGGCGGTCACGGCCCTGTCCCCGCCGGCCTGACCGACACGCTGGCCGAGCCGCCGGCCGTGGAGGCGGTGGACCTCGGCCGGCTGCTGGAGGCCTCGGTCGCGGCGCGCCTGCCCGGAGCGGTCGTGGCCCTCCCGCCGCAGCCCGTCGTGGCGGTGGCGGACGCGCGCCGCCTCGGGCGGATCGTGGACCGTCTCGTCGACAGCGTCGCGCGGCGCTCTCCGGACGCCATGGCCGAGCTGTCGGTCGTGGCCGTGCGCGACGGGGCGGTGGTGACGGTCGCCGACCGCGGACCGGCGGTGCCGCATGATGCCCTGGCTCGCCTGTTCGAGCGTCGCGCCGAGGGGAATCCGCCTCGGTCCGGCGCCTCGGCCGACGACGACCTGGCCGGCGCCGCCGCAGACGCCGCGACGATCGGCGCCTCGCTCCGGGTCCGCGCCCGGCCGGGCGGAGGGCTCATCCTCGCGCTGGCCGTGCCGCGCGCAGCCGTGACCGGTTCGTTACCTCTGGGGGATGCGGCCAACGCGCCGGCAGAGGACGCTGGGGCCCATCGGAACCCCTAGCGAGGTCACGGCCATGCGCGCCGCCGCCGGCCTTCCCTCCGCACTCCTCGTGGCCCTGTCGGTCGTCGGGCTGGTGGCCGGCTGCGCCCCGGCGACCCAGCCGACGGCCACGACGGCCGCGACGTCCCCCGCCGCGGGCGCGTCTGTCGTGCCCTCATCGGGCGGGACGGCGTCCGGCGCGCCCAGCGCGTCCGTTCCCTCCGGCGCGCCAAGCGCGTCCACCACACCCGGCGCGCCCAGCGCGCCCGTTGCGTCCGGCGCGCCCGCGACGCCGGCCGACGCGAGCCAGGACCTGCCCACGACCGCACCAGTCCCCTCCCCCACGGCGGCGCCCGCGGCGACCGGGACGGTGATCGTCCGCGCGTACTTCCTCATCGCGGGCCCGTCCGGCGATGCCGGCCTGGTGCCCGTGCTGCGCGAGATCCCGGCGACGGCTGGGGTTGCGGCGGCGGCGGTCCGCGAGTTGATCGCCGGGCCCAACGCGAGCGAGCGGAACGCGCAGCCCGCGGTCTCGTCGGACGTCCCGGCGGACACGCGGCTCCTGGGCCTCGCCATCTCGAAGGGCCTGGCCACGGTTGACCTCTCGAGCGAGTTCGCGGCGGGGATGGACCCCGCCAAGCCGAGCGCCCGCGTGGCCCAGCTGCTCTACGCGCTGACGCAGTTCTCGACGGTCGGCCAAGTGGCCTTCGAGCTGAACGGCCAGCCCGTCAGCGGCTGGCCCGCGACCCGCGCGGCGGCGACCTCGTGGCTGCCCGCGATCTTCGTGGACCGCCCGGCGTGGGGCGCGGCCGCGGGCAACCCCGCCCGGGTCAGCGGGACCGCCAACGTCTTCGAGGCCGTGTTCCGAGCTCAGATCAGGGACGCGGCCGGGACGGTCCTGGCCGACCAGCAGGTGCAAGCCGCCTGCGGCACCGGCTGCTGGGGCGACTTCTCGACGACGCTCGGGTACGCGGTGGGCAAGGGACAGTGGGGCACGCTCCGCGTCTACGACCTGTCCGCGAAAGACGGCACGCCCGTGCATGTCGTGGACTACCCGACGTGGCTGACGCCAGCGGGCTGACCCGAACCTGCCGCGCCGCCTCCAGGCGCCACGCCGGCCACGCTGGATCGAGGCGCCCGGCCGGGCCCAGCGCCGCGCCAGCCTCGTCCGGCGCCAGCGAGCCGTCAGCCGTAGCTGGCGATCGCGCCGATCAGCAGGTCCGCGAAGGCCGCGCGGTCGATGTCGAGCGCCACGTCCACGTTGGCCTCGAGCCCCGTGCCGCTCTGGCCGCGGTCGTCCACCACGGTCCGGCCGCGCGTCAGCTCGCCGGTGACCTCCACGTCCACGTGGTAGCGCCTCGTGCCGACCATCCCGGGCCGCGCGACGGCGGCCACCGCCACGGCGTCGTGGACCGGCGTGTCGGCGGTGCCGTACCGCTCGAGGTGGAACTTGACGAAGAACCGCAGCAGGTCCGCGAACACCGTGCCGATCCGCGTGCCAAGCGCGTCCAGGCGGGCGATCTCCGGCCACCCGAACAGCGCCTTGTGCGTCACCTCGAGCCCGCACATCGTGATCGGCAGGCCGCTCCGGAAGACGATCCGGGCCGCCTCGGGATCCACCCAGATGTTGAACTCCGCCGCCGGCGTCCAGTTGCCGGCCCGCATCGCGCCGCCCATGAGCGAGATCCGGCCGATCTTCGCGGCAACCTCGGGGTACGTCCTCAGCAGCAGGCCGATGTTGGTCAGCGGTCCGGTGGGCACCAGCGTCACCGGCGCGGGCGCGGCGAGCAGCGTCTGGCGGAGGAACTCGAGCGCGCCCTCCGGGCGGGGCGCGGCCAGCGGCTCGGGCAGGTCCGCGCCGTCAAGGCCGGACACCCCGTGCACTTGGGGCGCCGTCTCCAGGGGCCGGTTGAGCGGCTGCGCCGGACCTGCCGCGACCGGCACGTCCGCCCGCCCGAGCAGCGCCAGGACCCTCCCGGCGTTGCGCGTGGTGGCTGCCAGCGGCGCGTTCCCGCCGATCGTGGTGATGCCCAGCACCTCGACCTCCGGGCTCGCCAATGCCAGCGCAATCGCCAGGGCGTCGTCGTGGCCCGGGTCGCAGTCGATGATGACGGGCGTTCGGGTGGCAGGGTCAGGGGTCACGGGAGCCTCGAGTACGCGTCCAGCAGGAGCCGCTCGAAGCGGCCGCGGTCGATCACGATCCCCACGTCGGCGTTGGGGACCAGCCCCAGGCGCCGGAGCCGGTACGGCAGCCCGTCGCACACCGTCCGGCCCCGCGCCGGGCCGTGGCCCGTGTCGACCGCGACGTGGTACCGGGCGACCGCGACCAGGTCCGGCACGATCAGGTGCGCGATCGCCACCGCGTCGTGGATCGCCGTGGACGTGGCGCCGGACCACTCGAGGTTCCGGTCGAGCGCGTAGTCGGTGAGCTCGGCGGCGATCCGGCCGGACGCGTTGCCGATGCCCCGCAGCGCCTGCGCGGCCGCCCGGTCGAGGAGCGCCTGGTGGGTCACGTCGAGGCCGATCATGGTGATCGGCACGCCGCTCCGGAAGACGGCGTCGGCCGCCTCGGGATCCGCCACGACGTTGAACTCGGCCGCGGCCGTGGTGTTCCCCTCGCCGATCGAGCCGCCCATCAGGCACAGGTGGGCGATCTTCGGGGCGAGGTGCGGGTAGGTCCTGAGCAGCAGCGCGATGTTGGTGAGCGGCCCGATCGGCGCGATCGCCACGGGCTCCGGCGATTCGGCGAGCAGCCGGGCCATGAGCGCCACGGCCCCCTCCGGGCGCGCCTCCGTCGGCGCCGGCGGCAGCTGCGTGTTGCCCACGCCGGACACGCCGTGGACCTCGGTGGCCCGGACGATGTCGCCCAGCAGCGCCCCGGCCGCCCCCTCCGCAACCGGCACGTCGTCTCGGCCGTAGGCGTGGAGCAGGCGCAGGGCGTTCTCGGTGCAGCGGGCCACGTCGGCGTTGCCGCCCACGGTCGTCACCGCCAGCAGCCGCACCTCCGGCGACGCGCAGGCCAGGCCGATGGCCAGCGCGTCGTCCAAGCCGGGATCGCTGTCGATGATGAGCGGGAGCGGGTGCTCCCGGGTCCCGACCGGTGCGGTGCGCTCGCCCGCCTTGACCCTGTGGTAGGTGGGGATCGCGTGGACGGGTCCCCAGTCTTCGAGGTTGACGCCGGCGCTCACCGGCTCACCCCTGCTCGTACGGCTGCCCCGCCTGGGCCGGTCCGCGCACGCGGCCGACGACACCGGCGACCACGACGACGGTCAGCAGGTACGGCACGCTGGCCAGGAACTGCGGCGGGATGGTCACGCCGAGCTCCGAGAGGAGCTGCTGGGCGGCGTCGGCGAAGCCGAACACCAGGGCAGCGCCGAATGCGCCGATCGGGTTCCAGGCGCCGAAGATCATGGCGGCGATCGCGATCCAGCCCTTGCCGGCCGACATGTTCATCTGGAAGCTGCCGGCCGAGTGCAGGGACAGGTACGAGCCGGCGAAGCCGGCGATCGCGCCGGCGAGGATCATGGCCCGGTAGCGGATGCGGATGACGTTGATGCCCACCGTGGCCGCCGCCTGCGGGTACTCGCCCGACGCCCGGAGCCGGAGGCCCCAGCGCGTCCGGAAGATGAAGTAGGTCAGCACCAGCATCACGACCCAGCCGATGTACATGTACGGCGTGCCCTGGAAGAAGATGGGCCCCAGGACCGGGATGTCCGCCAGCAGCGGGATCTGGATCTTCTCGATCGTCGGCGGCGTGTTGTAGTCGGTGTAGGTCTGCAGCACCCGCAGGTAGAGGAAGTTCGTGAGGCCCAGGGCGCCGAAGTTGACAACCGTCCCGCTGATGATCTGGTCCACGTGGTACCGGATCGCCAGCCACGCCATGAGCAGCCCGATGCCCATGCCGGACAGCGCGGCCGCCGCGGGGCCGATGACGGGTCCCGCGATCGCACCCGCGTCCGGGCCCAGCCACTGGAGCGCCATGCTGCCCGCGATCGACGCCGCCGCGGCGCCCACCAGCATCTGGCCCTCGACGGCGATGTCGAACATGCCGGACCGCTCGCTGATCAGCGCCGCGAACGCCCCCATCGAGATGGGGAAGGCGTACTCGAGGGTGCTGGAGAACAGGTTGGTGAGCACGGCGGTCTGGCGGTCCAGCAGCGTGCCCATGGTGGCCACCACCCAGAACGGCAGCCACAGGACCAGCCACAGCCGCCAGCGGACCGCGGCGCCCCGCCAGAGCTGCCAGAGGCCGGTGAACCCGGTGGCGAGGCCCGTCAGGATCCACAGCTCGCCCGGACTGGTGTCCACCTGGGCGAACGCCTTGCCCTGCTGCTGGAGCCAGAACTTGAACGTGACGTCCCCGCCGAGGGTGTTGACGGCCAGCCCGAAGGCGATGACCCCCAGGGCGGCGATCACGATCCCGCGGATGCGGGCACTCCGGTGGGCCCGGCGCTCGGCCTCGCTCGCGACGGGCGTGGCGACGTTGACGGGCGCGGCCGCGGCCGTCATGCGGCGGCTCCTTCCTCGGCGGGCGTGCCGGGCTCCGTGCCCCTGGCCCTCAGCCGGTAGATCTTGCGCACCAGGTCCGGCGCGGCGACGAACATGATCACGAGCGCCTGGATGAACACCAGCAGGTCGAGCGGGATCGACGTCTCGATCTGCATCTCGTGACCCCCGTTGTTGAGCGCGCCGAAGAGCAGCGCGGCCACGACCACGCCGCCGGGGCGCGTGCCGCCCAGCAGGGCAAGCGCGATGGCGGTCCAGCCGTAGCCGGCGTCGATGTCGTTGGACATCTGGGTGACGGTGCCCAGCACCTGGAACGCGCCGCCGAGGCCGGCCAGGGCGCCCGACACGACCATCGCCAGGACGATCGAGCCGCCTGCGCTCATGCCGGCGTACCTCGCCGCCGTCATGTTGAGGCCCGCGGTACGGAGCTCGAAGCCCTTCGTCGTGCGGAACATGAAGTAGGACACCAGCGCGGCGACGACCAGGGCCACCACGAACCCCCAGTGGAGCCGGAGGCCGGGCAGCGGCAGCAGCGCCGGGACGCGGACGAAGTCGATCACCTTGGAGATCGGCTCCGAGCCGGTGGGCGGCCGCATGAAGTCCGTCCGCAGCGACAGCTGGACGATCTGCAGCGCCACGTAGTTGAGCATGATCGTGGTGATGACCTCGTGGGCCCCGGTCCGGGCCTTGAGGAAGCCGGGGATGAAGCCCCACGCCGCGCCGAACACGATCCCCGCCGCCAGCGCCGCGACCAGGATGAGCGGGGCCGGGAGGCCGCGCATGAGCAGCGCCGTCGCGGTCGCGCCGAGCGCGCCGAGCACGAACTGGCCATCGCCGCCGATGTTGAACACGCCCGAGCGGAACGAGACGGCGATGGCGAGGCCGGTGAAGATCAGCGGCGTCGCCGCGACCAGGGTCTCGCTGAGCGGCCGCACCGCCGTGGCCCACGCGTCGGGCGTCCCCAGCCGCAGCGCATCCGCGTAGCGGGACGGGTCGCCGAGCGAGCCGGTGAGCAGCGCGGTGTAGGCCTTGACGACGTTGCCCAGGGCCGTCCCGAGGAAGCCGAGGGGCTGGCCGCCGAACAGCTGCTGCAGCGCCGGGATGTCGGTGAAGATCAGGAACACCGAACCGACGATGAAGGCCGAGATGACCGCCAGGATCGGGATCACGGCGGGCCTCAGCCGCCGTCGCAGGCTGCTCAATGCACGCCTCCCATGAGCATCCCCACGGCCTCCTTGGTCGCCTGCTCGGACGGCAGCACGCCGACGATCTGGCCCGAGAACATCACCGCCACGCGGTCGCCCAGGGCCAGCACCTCGTCGAGCTCGGTGCTCACGATCAGGATCGCGGCGCCCGCGTCGCGCTGCTCGATGATGCGCTTGTGGATGTACTCGATGGAGCCCACGTCGAGGCCGCGAGTGGGCTGTGACGCGACGACCAGCCGGACCGGCCGCGAGAACTCGCGGGCCACGATGACCTTCTGCTGGTTGCCGCCCGACAGGCTCCCGACGTGCGTCTCGATCGAGGGCGTCCGGATGTCGAACTCCTGGACGCCCTTCTGCGCCTCGCGCGCGATGGCGTCGCGGTCGAACCGGCCCCCGCTGCTGTACGGACTGCGGTGGTACGAGTCGAGGATGTAGTTCTCGCTCACGGTCATCGCCTTGACCAGGCCGTCGCGCATGCGGTCCTCGGGGATGTGCGCCACGCCGAGGTCGGCGACCTTGCGCGGCTTCGCCTCGTCCACGAGCGCGCCGCCGATCTTGATGTGGCCCGCGTCGAGATGCCGGAGGCCGGTGATCGCCTCGACCAGCTCGGTCTGGCCGTTGCCCTGGACGCCCGCCACGGCGACGATCTCGCCGGCCCGGACCTCGAGCGAGGCGCCCTTGACGGCCATCTCGCCGCGGTCGTTGCGGACGAACACGTCCCGGAGCTCGAGCACGACGTCCTTCGGGTGCGACGGCCCGCGCGCGACCGTGAGCTCCACGTCGCGCCCGACCATCAGGTTGGCGAGCTCCTCGCGGGAGGTCTGGCTGGGGAGCACGGTCCCCGCCACGCGGCCCCGGCGCAGGACGGTGATGGTGTCCGCGACCTCGAGGACCTCGTTGAGCTTGTGGGTGATGAAGATGACCGTGGTGCCGCCCGCAGCCAGACCTCGGATGATCCCGAACAGCTCCTCGGTCTCGCCCGGGGTGAGGACGGCCGAGGGCTCGTCGAGCACCAGGATGTCGCTCTTGCGGTACAGGGCCTTGAGGATCTCCACCCGCTGGCGGACGCCCACGGGCAGGTCCTCGATCCTCGCGTCCGGGTTCACGTCCAGGCCGTACTGGGTGGACAGCTCCACCACCCGCTTGCGGGCCGTCACCCGGTCGAACGTGCGGACGGCGCCGGTCACGGGCTCGGCGCCGAGGGCGACCGACTCCACCACGTCGAACACGGGCACGAGCATGAAGTGCTGGTGCACCATGCCGATGCCGGCGCCGATGGCCTCGGACGGGTCGCGGAACTCCCGCGCCTGCCCGTCGATGAGGATCTCGCCCGAATCCGGCCGGTAGAGGCCGGACAGGATGTTCATGAGGGTCGTCTTGCCGGCCCCGTTCTCGCCCAGCAGCCCGAGCACCTTGCCCCGGTCGGCGGCGATGGAGATCCGGTCGTTGGCCAGCACGCCCGGGAACTGCTTGGTGATCTCGCGGAGCTCGAGCCGCATGCGCGTTCGACCCTCGGATGCGACCCGCCCGCCCCCGGGCGACCCCGGGGGCGGGCGGGCAGGTTGGTCAGACCAGACGTCGCGACTCGACTACTTGAGGTAGTCGGAGACCTTGACGCTGCCGTCGATCAGCTTCGCCTTGAGGGCGTCGATCCCAGCCTTGAGGTCGGCCGAGATCTGGCTGTCGAAGTTGTGGAACGGGGCGAGGGTGACGCCGCCGTTGGCGAGGGTGCCCTCGTAGTTGCCGCCGCCCGAGTTGCCGTTGGCGTTCATCTTGAACGTGTCGAGCACGGCGTTGTCGATGACCTTCTGCGCGGAGGTCAGGATCGCGCTGGCGTACTGCGGCAGCGAGACGGCCTGGTCGGTGTCCACGCCGATCGCCCACAGGCCCTTGGACTGCATGAACTTGATCGAGCCGTTGCCGGTGGAGCCGGCGACCGGGCCGACCACGTCAGCGCCCTGGTCCACGAAGCCGCTGGCGAGCGACTCGCCCTTGGCCGCGTCGCCCCACGGGTTGTCGCCGTTCACGAAGGTGCCGGTCTGGGTCGAGGCGTCCCAGCCCAGGAGCTTGACGCTCGCGCTCTTCTCCTGGTCCCAGTACTTGATGCCGGCGTAGTAGCCGTCCATGAACCGGGTCACGCCGGGGAACTGCTGGCCGCCGTACGTGCCCATGATCCCGGTCTTGCTCCAACCGCCGACGAGGTAGCCCGCGAGCATCGCGGCCTGGTCGATCTGGAAGTCGAGACCGGTGAAGTTGGCCGGCTGCTTGATGTCGTCGGCGGTGCCGATCTTGCCGTCGGGGCCGCTCGGGTCCCACGTGGCGTCCACCAGGCCGAAGTCCACCTTGGTGTTGGCCAGGGCGGCGGTCTGGACGGCCTGCTGCTGGTTGAAGCCGACCGCGATGATCGACTGGCAGCCCTGGTCGAGCAGGCGCTGGATGTTGGCCGCGTAGTCGGTCGAGCCCTTGGCCTCGCTGTAGTGCGTGGTCATGCCCAGCGCCGCCGCCTCGTCCAGGCCCTTCTTGGCGAGGTCGTTGAATCCCTTGTCACCAAGACCGCCCGTGTCGAACGCGACGCAGGCAACCCAGTTGGTGTTCTGGGACGCGGCAGCGGACGGGGCCGCCGAGCTGGCGGCCGACGCCGCGGCCGATGCCGCTGCGCTCGGGGCGGCGCTGGCAGCCGCGGCGGCGGACGGGGCCGCGGACGCGGCAGCGCTCGGCGCCGGCGTGGCCGACGAGCCGCTGCACGCGGAGATGACGATGGCTGTCGTCGCGCCGAGCGCGATCAGCCGCTTCGAAAACTGCAACGCAATCTCCTCCTAAGATCCCGGGCGCCCTCGGCTGCGGGGCCGGGCCGACGGCTAATGTACGCGAGAATCGCGTCGAGCGGGGTGCCGAATCTAGTCAACCGTGGCCCCTCCGGACCCGGCCCGACAGGCCGAATCGACGGGAGATCGCGGGAGCCCCGGGCCATCCGCCGGGCCGAGGGCCTCGGCGCGCCCTGCCCGGAGACGCCCAGCGCCAGCGGGAAGGCCCCCGCTGGGAAGGCGCCCGCCGGTGGCCTGCTTGCGGCGGTGGCCGCCTCCCCGCTCCACACCACATACTGGGCCGAGCCGGGGCGCGGCCGCCGCAGGGCCCCGTCGCGACCAGCCTGTCCGCACCACTGGAGGTCCTGATGCCGATCCACGTCGCCGCCGAGCCGGGCGACTTCGCCCCCGTCGTCCTCCTGCCGGGCGATCCGCTCCGCGCCACCCGCATCGCCGCCCGCTTCGACGGTGGCCTCGAGCGGGCCCGCCTCGTCTCCGAGCGTCGCGGCCTGCTCGGCTACACCGGCACCGTGGACGGTGTCCCGGTCTCGGTCCAGACCACGATGATGGGCACCCCGACCACCTCCATCGTGGTCGAGGAGCTGCTGACGCTGGGCGTGACGACCTTCATCCGCGTCGGCACAACCGGCGGCTTCGGCAGGCTGGACATCGGCGACGCGCTGGTGGCCATGGCGGCCGCCCCGGCGACGGGCATGGGCGCCGTGCTGGGCGGGGGCGAGCCCTCGGCCCCGACGGCCGACTACGAGGTGGTCAGGGCGCTCGAGGCGGCGGCGATCGCCGAGGGCCTGGTCACGCACGTCGGGCCGATCATCACCTCCGACGTGTTCTACGACCCGCACCCCGTGGGCTCGGTCCGCTGGGGACGGCGCGGCTACATGGGCGTCGAGATGGAGAGCGCGGCGCTGTTCCTGATCGCAATGCGCGAGCGAGCCAAGGGCCGGCCCGTCCGCGCCGGGACGATCCTCACGGTCTCCGACGTCATCGTGGACCCGGACGACCCCAACGCCACTCGGGTCGATGGCGAGCCGTGGTACCGCCCGCCGGAGGACGAGGTGGTCCGGCGCGTGGACCTCACGATCGGCGCGGCGCTCAAGGCGGCGGCCCGGCTCGGCCGGGGCTAGCCTCGCCCGGGCCCGACCGGCTCTAGTTCGCCCGACGCCCCGGCGGGTCTCCCGCCGATACGGCCGCCCGCCGCCCGCGTGGCGGGCGAGCCGCACGGCCGCGCGCGCTGGCGAGCCGCCCGCCGGGC
>JAKAHL010000269.1 GCA_021815005.1 Chloroflexota bacterium | reverse complement strand
CCAGGCCGCTCTCACCGCCCTGCTCCACCGCGACGAGGAGGGCCAGGGCCTCGCGGAGTACGCGCTGATCCTCGCCCTGATCGCGATCGTCGCGATCGTCGCCCTCATCTTCCTGGGCGGCCAGGTCTCCAAGATCCTGTCCACCGTCGGCACGTCGATCTAACGCCAGCGTCAGCGGCGCCGATCGCCACGCCGGCGGTCGGCGCCGTTCTGTACTCGGGACGGGGGTCTCCCGGCTGGGGACCGGCGCGTGCCGCCTCCAACGTGTGCCGCTCCCGGCTCGACTCGCCTCGGGTTGGAGGTGCCCTTCACCGTGCTCACACAGGTCTTGGCCCTCGTGGCCAGGGTCCTGACGTCGTCCGACGAGGGCGGCCAGGGCCTCGCGGAGTACGCGCTGATCCTCACGCTGATCGCCATTGTGGCGGTCATGGCCCTCATGCTCATCGGCCAGAACCTGGCCACGACGCTCAGCAGGGTCGGCAACAGCGTCTGATGCTTTTCAGGCCAGCACTCATCGTCCAGCCCGCCGGGTGGATCCGGCGGGCTGTTCATTTCGCGCGAGTGGCGCATGACCGGCGCGGCCGCTTTGCAGGCAACCTTGCGCTACGATCCGCGTCCAACCAATTCCTCCCAATGGTCCTAGGTCATTTGGTGGATCGCGCGGATTCCGCCCGATGTTAGAGTGGTGCGGCCTGTCACACGGCTCGGGGAGAAGAAGTTGAAGCGCAGTTCCAACCGTCTCGTCCTCCTGGTGGGGATCTTCCTCGCGGTGGTGGCGTTCGTCCTCATCGCGGTCATGTTCCAGAACCAGGGGGCCGGCAACGCGGGCTCGAGCGCCGCCCCCGCCACGGCGAACGTCGTGGTGGCGGCCAAGGACCTGCCGCTCGGCAGCAAGATCACCGCGGACGCGGTGACCACCAAGGCCATCCCCGTCGGCGACAAGCCCGCGGACAGCTACGCGGACCCGTCCGAGGTCATCGGCCAGACCGTGCGCCAGGACGTCACCGCCGGCCAGCTCATCTCCAGCGTCGTCCTCAACGGCGGCGGCAGCGTCCAGAACATCGTGGTGCCGGCAGGCTCCGTGGGGATCGCGGTCCAGGTTGACCAGGTCACCGGCGTGGGCACGCTGATCAAGCCCGGCGACCGCGTGGACGTGGTGACCGGCTTCAGCAGCATCCCCGAGGTCGTGTTCGTGGGCGGCAGCCCCGCCCCCGGCACGCGCGCCGCCCCTTCGGGCTCGGCCGGCCCGGCTGTCGAGGGCGTCACCGCGCAGGTCAACCCCAACTCCGTCAAGACCATCGTCGAGGGCCTGCAGGTGCTGGGCACGCTCCTCCCGCCCGCGGCCCAGGCGGCACCCAGCGGCCAGCCCGGCGGAGGCACCAGCCTCAACGGCCAGCAGGAGATCGTGATCCTCGCCGCCACCTCGCAGCAGGCGGAGGCCATCCGCTTCGCCCAAGTGGACGGCACCATCGCGCTGGTGCTCCGGAGCTCGGCCGACTGCCAGAACTCGAGTGGCCAGGCCTCGGCGTGCCCGATCGTGCCGACCACGGGCATCACGCTGCGCAAGATGGTGGATGACTACGGCGTGCTGCCCCCGCAGGTGGTCGAGGTCCTGATGCCCACCCCGTACCCGAGCCCGATGCCGGTCCGGCTGTACCCGAGCCCGAGCCCGAGCCCGAGCGCCAGTCCCAAGCCGTAGCCAGCGCGCGGCGGCCACTCGTCGCCGCGACGCTCCCACGGAGGCAGGCCAGGCTCGGCCGGCCCGCCTCCGTGGGACCAGCCCGGCAGGCCCGGGCGCAACGAGGTCAGATCCCGGCGCATGGCAGACCAGATCCGTGTCCTGATCGTGGACGACATCCCGGAGACGCGAGACCACCTCGCGAAGCTGCTCGGCTTCGAGAGCGACGTCGACGTCGTGGGTGCCGCCGCGTCCGGGCGCGAGGCGCTCGAGCTGGCCGGCAGGCTGAGCCCGGACGTCGTGCTGATGGATATCAACATGCCGGACATGGACGGCATCGCCGCCACCGAGCGCCTGGCCGCCGAGGTCCCCACCGCGTCCGTGGTGATGATGTCCGTCCAGGGCGAGGCGGACTACCTGCGGCGGTCCATGCTGGCCGGCGCGCGGGAGTTCCTGGTCAAGCCGTTCTCCTCTGACGAGCTGACCTCGTCGATCCGGCAGGTCTACACGCGGGAGCGCGAGAAGCAGTCGCGCATCGGGGCGCAGCCCGGCGCCGCGTTGGCGGCCGGCGCCCCCGCCAAGCCCAGCGACACGGGGCCTCGGGCCGAGCCCGGGCGCATCGTGGCCGTGTTCGGGCCGAAGGGCGGGGTGGGCCGCACCACCCTCGCGGTGAACCTGGCGGTGGCCGCCGCCACCGAGCTGGGCCAGCGGACCTGTCTGGTGGACGCCTCGTTCCAGTTCGGCGACGTGGGCGTGCTGCTCAACCTCAACCCCAAGAACAAGTCCATCGCGGACCTCGTCCCGGAGCTGGAGGCGGGCGAGGTGGAGTCGCTGGACACGTTCATCGTCAACCACTCCGCGGGCATCCGCGTGCTCCTCGCCCCGCCGTCCCCCGAGATGGCGGAGCTGATCACGCCAGCCGCCGTCAAGCGCATGCTCGAGGCGCTCCGCGAGACCCACGACCTGGTGGTGGTGGACTGCATGTCCACGTTCAACGACACCACCCTCGCGATCCTGGACCTGGCCGACACGGTGCTCACGATGCTCTCGCTCGAGATCACCTCGATCAAGAACATCCGGCTGTTCCTAGAGGTGGCCGAGCAGCTCGGCTACGGCAAGGACAAGATCCGCCTGGTGCTGAACCGGGCGGACTCGTCGCTGGGGATCCGCGTGGCCGACGTCGAGCACTCGATCGGGCGCCGGGTGGACCACACCATCGTGTCCGACGGGCGGAGCGTCGTGTACGCCCTCAACCGGGGCGTGCCGTTCTTCCTGTCCAACCGGGAGGCCCAGGTCTCCCAGGATGTCCTGCGGCTCGCGTCGGCGGTCGTCGGGACCCGCACGGCCGACGCCGGCGAAGGCCGGAAAGCCCAGAAGAAGTCGCTGTTCGCATGGCGCTGAGCGCCGCACCAGGGGGCCGCTCGCGGCCAAAGGGGAGTAGCCAATGTCGCTGCTGAAGCGCATCGAGAGCGCCCGACCCGGCGCCGCGCCGGACGCGGGCTCGAGCCTGCCCGTGCCGAGCCCGGGCGCGA
>JAKAHL010000268.1 GCA_021815005.1 Chloroflexota bacterium | reverse complement strand
ACGGCACCTCGACCTGGCGGGCGAGCAGGATGTGCTCGCGGGTCTGGGGCATCGGGCCGTCGGTGGCGGCGACCACCAGGATCGCGCCGTCCATCTGGGCGGCGCCGGTGATCATGTTCTTGATGTAGTCGGCGTGGCCGGGGCAGTCCACGTGCGCGTAGTGGCGGGCGGCCGTCTCGTACTCGACGTGGGCGATCGCGATCGTGATGCCGCGCTCGCGCTCCTCGGGGGCGTTGTCGATCGTGTCGAACGCGCGGTACTCGGCCTGGCCGCGCAGCGCGAGGTACTTGCTGATGGCGGCCGTCAGCGACGTCTTGCCGTGGTCGATGTGGCCGATCGTGCCCACGTTGACGTGCGGCTTGGACCGCTCGAACTTCTTCTTGGCCATGCCCGCTTGGACTCCTGCTGCACGCCCGCGTCGTGGCGGGCAGTCCTCAACTAGACCTTCGACTTGGCGACGAGCTCGGCCGCGAGGTTCGGGGGAACCTCGGCGTAGTGGCTGAGCTCCATGGAGTAGCTGGCTCGACCCTGCGTCATCGACCGCAGGTCCGTGGCGTACCCGAACATCTGCGCGAGCGGGACGGCCGCGCGGACCACCTGCGTGGAGCCTCGCGGGTCCATCCCCTCGATCTGCCCACGCCGGCTGTTGAGGTCGCCGATCACGTCGCCCATGAACTCCTCGGGCATCGTGACCTCAACCTGCATCATCGGCTCGAGGATCGCCGGGCTGGCTTTGCTCACCGCGTCCTTGATCGCCATGGAGCCGGCGATCTTGAACGCCATCTCGGACGAGTCCACCTCGTGGTAGGACCCGTCGACGAGCGTCACCTTAACGTCAACCATCGGGTAGCCGGCGAAGATGCCCGTGTCGAGCGTCTCGCGGATGCCCTGGTCGATCGGCTTGATGTACTCCTTGGGAATGGTGCCGCCGACGATCTTGTCGACGAACGCGTAGCCGGCGCCCTTCTCGTTGGGCTCCACTCGGATCACGGCGTGGCCGTACTGGCCCTTGCCGCCGGTCTGGCGGACGAACCGCCCGTTGCCGTCGGCCGGCCGACGGATGGTCTCGCGGTAGGCGACCTGCGGCTTGCCGACGTTGGCGGCGACCTTGAACTCGCGCACCATGCGGTCGACGAGGACATCGAGGTGGAGCTCGCCCATCCCGGCGATCAGCGTCTGGCCGGACTCCTCGTCGGTCTTGACCCGGAAGGTGGGGTCCTCCTCCGCAAGGCGCTGCAGCGCGATCCCGAGCTTGTCCTGGTCGGCCTTGGTCTTGGGCTCGATGGCGACCTCGATGACGGGCTCCGGGAAGGTCATCGACTCCAGGATCACCGGGTGGTCCGGGTCCGAGAGCGTGTCGCCGGTGTACGTCTCCTTGAGGCCGACGGCGGCCGCGATGTCGCCCGCGTACACCGTGTCGATCTCCTCACGGTGGTTCGCGTGCATCTGCAGGATGCGGCCGATCCGCTCCTTCTTGCCCTTGGTGGCGTTGAGCACGTACGACCCGGACTTGAGGGTGCCGGCGTAGACGCGGAAGAACGCGAGCTTGCCCACGAACGGGTCAGCGGCGATCTTGAAGGCCAGCGCGCTGAAGTCTGCGCTGTCGTCCGGGCTGACGAGGATCTCGACCTCGGAGTTCGGCTTGAGCCCGTGGATCGGCGGCACGTCGAGCGGGGACGGGAGGAAGTCGACCACCGCGTCGAGCATGGGCTGGACGCCCTTGTTCTTGAGCGCCGAGCCGGTCAGCACCGGGACCCACTTGTAGCCCAGTGTGGCCAGGCGGATGCCACGCTTGATCTCGGCCTCGGTCAGCGCCTCGCCCTCGAGGTACTTGTGGGCAAGGGCGTCGTCCACGTCGGCGCACGCCTCGACGAGGTGCTCGCGGTGCTCGGCGGCCTCAGCGGCGAGGTCCTCCGGGATGTCAACGGTGTCGAACGTGTTGCCCAGGTCGTCGTGCCAGAGCAGCGCCTTCATCCGCACCAGGTCCACGACGCCCTGGAACGTGTCCTCCGACCCGATCGGGATCTGGATGGGGACGGGCTTGACGCCCAGGCGGTCCTGGATCATCTCCACGTCGCGCCAGAAGTTGGCGCCGGTTCGATCCATCTTGTTGATGAAGCAGATGCGGGGCACGCCGTAGCGATCTGCCTGACGCCACACCGTCTCGGACTGCGGCTCGACGCCGGCCACGCCGTCGAACACGACCACCGCGCCATCGAGCACCCGGAGGCTGCGCTCGACCTCGACCGTGAAGTCCACGTGCCCGGGCGTATCGATAATGTTGATGCGGTGATCGTTCCACGAGCAGGTCGTCGCCGCGGCCGTGATCGTGATGCCGCGCTCCTGCTCCTGGGGCATCCAGTCCATGGTGGCAGCGCCCTCATGGACCTCACCGATCTTGTAGATCTTCTTCGTGTAGAAGAGGATCCGCTCGGTTACGGTGGTCTTGCCCGCGTCGATATGGGCGATGATTCCGATGTTCCGCGTTCGTGCGAGCGGAACGGCGCGTGCCACGGTTCGTCTAGCTCCTAGTTGGCTCGGACTACCACTTGAAATGGCTGAACGCCTTGTTGGCGTCGGCCATCTTGTGGGTGTCCTCGCGGCGCTTGACCGCGGCGCCGAGGCCATTCATGGCATCGACGAACTCGGCGGCGAGCTTCTCGGACATGCTCTTGCCGGACCGCTTGCGGGCCGACTGGACGAGCCAGCGGACGCCCAGCGACAGCCGGCGGTCGCCCCGGATCTCGACCGGGACCTGATAGGTGGCGCCACCGACGCGGCGCGGCTTGACCTCGATGATCGGGGTCGCATTGCGGAGCGCCGCCTCCAGGACCTCGAGGCCCGGGCGCTTGGCCTGGAATTCGGCCCGGGCAAGGGCCTGCCGCAGGATGCGGTCCGACAGGGTGCGCTTCCCGTCCCGCATGAGCTTCGCGCGGAAGTGGTCCGTCACGCGCTTGGATTCGGGCTGGTACTTGGCCTTGCGGGGGATCGACTGACGGCGGGGCATCCTACTTCTTCTTCCCGGGCGCCTGGTTGACCTTCGCCCCGTACTTGCTGCGACCCTGCTTGCGGTCCTTGACACCGGCGGCATCGAGCGTGCCGCGGATGATGTGGTACTTGACCGACGGGAGGTCCTTCACGCGGCCGCCGCGCACGAGCACCACCGAGTGCTCCTGCAGGTTGTGGCCGATGCCCGGGATGTAGGCCGTGACCTCCATCT
>JAKAHL010000267.1 GCA_021815005.1 Chloroflexota bacterium | reverse complement strand
CTTGCCCCCGCCGGCATGGCCGGCGAGGACGACACTCCTGATGTGGGCGAGGTCGTGGCTCTTGAGGGTCATCGCGCGCGGTTCCTCTCGGTGTGACGCCGGCGTGCCGGTCCGACCCGGGCACGACGCGGGTGCAGTTGGCGCAGGCTGCGCTCGGATGCGATGCCGAGTCCGCCCCGTGGGCTTGCGGGACGCCGATGTGTCGGAAGCAGGACCCGTTCCCCCGATGATAATCGGTATACTCCGCGCCGATGTCCGGACATTCCAAATGGTCAACGATCAAGCGCCAGAAGGGCGCCAACGACGCCAAGCGCGGCGCGATGTTCACGAAGGTCGCCCGCGAGATCATGGTCGCGGCGCGTGCCGGCGGCGGCGACCCCGACGCCAACTACCGCCTTCGCCTGGCCATGGACAAGGCCCGCACCATCAACATGCCCGCGGACAACATCAAGCGCGCCATCGAGCGCGCCACCGCGAGCGGCGAGGGCGATGCCTTCGAGGAGATCGTCTACGAGGGCTACGGGCCCGGCGGCGTGGCGGTCCTGGTCGAGGCGGCCACGGACAATCGCAACCGGACCGCGGCCGAGGTGCGCTCCATCTTCGCCAAGTCCGGCGGCCAGCTGGCCGGCTCGGGCGCGGTGGCGTGGCAGTTCGAGGCGCGCGGCCTGATCACCGTGGCCCGCGAGGGCGCGGACCCCGACGAGGTGGCCCTGGCGGCCATCGACGCCGGCGCCGCGGACGTGGACACGGAGTCGGACCCGATCGAGATCTTCACCGAGCCCGCCGACCTCGAGGCGGTGCGCAAGGCGCTCGACGCGGCGGGGGTCCCGGTGGAAGACGCGGAGAACGCCATGATCGCCAAGCAGACGGCGACCGTGGACCCGGACCACGTCCGGAGGGTCCTGAGGCTGATCGACCTGCTCGAGGAGCTGGACGATGTCCAGCGCGTGACGAGCAACGCGGACATCCCCGAGGAACTCATGGAGGAGTACGCCGGGTGATCGTCCTGGGGATCGACCCCGGGACCGCGGCACTCGGCTACGGCGTGGTCGAGCGCGTGGGCGGCAGGCTCCGCGCCGTGGACTACGGGCTGGTCGCCACCACGCCCGAGATGTCGCTGCCGCAACGGCTGCTGCGCATCCACGAGGCCCTCACCGAGCTGATCGAGACGCACCGGCCGGACGTGGTCGGCGTCGAGCGGCTGTTCTTCTCCAAGAACGCCCAGACCGCGTTCGCCGTGGGGCAGGCGCGGGGCGTGGTGCTGCTGGCCGCGGCCCAGCACGGCCTGCCCGTTCGCGAGGCCACGCCCGGCGAGATCAAACTGGGGGTGACGGGCTTCGGCGGCGCCGACAAGGGGCAGGTCGGCCGGATGGTCGCCGTGATCCTCAGCCTCGAGCAGGTGCCCTCCCCGGACGACACGGCCGACGCGCTCGCCTGCGCCATCACGGTCGCCAACGCCGAGCAGCCGGGGGAGCGTCTCAACGCCGGCGTCGCGGCCTCCTCCGCGGTGCTCGATCGCGCCGCCGTGGCGCCCATCGCCCGCGGCGAGACGCCCTACGAGCGCGCGGTCCGGGAGGCGCTCGCGAAGGACGCGAAAGCCACGCCGGCCAGCGCGCGTCGGCGGTAGGGCGGGGGAGCGCGCGTGATCGCGTCGGTCGAGGGAGTGGTCGGGGCCATCAGGGCCGACTCGCTCGTCGTCGAGGTGGGCGGGCTCGGCTATCGAGTGTTCGCCGCGCCAGCGGTGCTGGCGTCGGCCGTGCCCGGGGGCCGGCTCAAGCTCCACACCTACCATCTCGTGCGCGAGGACCAGCAGGCCCTGTTCGGGTTCCGCACCGCGGAGGAGCTCGGGTTCTTCAACCTGCTGCTCACCGTCACGGGCGTCGGGCCCAAGGTGGCGATGGCGATCGCGGGCTCGCGCCCGACCGCGGACCTCCAGCTCGCCATCCTCCAGCAGGACCAGGCGGTGCTGGTGTCGATCCCCGGCATCGGCAAGAAGCTGGCCGATCGGATCATCTTCGAGCTCAAGGAGAAGGTCTCCGCCGCGGGCATCGCCGCGGGGACGTCGGCGGCCGTCGCCACGGCCTCGGAGAACGAGGTCGTCGGCGCGCTCCAGGCGCTGGGCTACTCGCTGGGCGAGGCGCGCGAGGCGTCGAGGCTGGCCGTCTCGGACCCGGCCGTGGGCGCCGGGCTGGAGGACCGCGTGAAGGCCGCCCTGCGCACGCTGCTCCGCGACTGACCGCGCGCCCCGCCCCGGGCGCCGCTCGCGGGGCGGGACCGCGGGCCAGGGTCGCGCGGGCTCGCACGCGGCCGGCGCGCCCGCCCGGACCTACAGCAGGGCGTCTCGCTCGAACGGCACCCCGTTGAGGTGCTCGTCGAGGAACGCGAGCACCGTCCCGTACCACAGCCTGGCGTTCTGGGGCTTGAGCACCCAGTGGTTCTCGTCAGGGAAGTACAGGAACCGGCCGGGCACGCCCAGGCGCTGCATGTCGGTCCACAGCGTCAGCGCCTCGCTGATCGGCACGCGCGCGTCGAGCTCGCCGTGGATGACCAGGAGCGGCGTCTTGAGCCGGGCGATCTCCGCCAGGAACTCGCGCGGCGACCAGCGCAGGTAGCCGGACGGGTCGGCGTACACGTCGCCCATCTCGTGCTCCCACGCCGGGCCGTGGTCCGTGGTGCCGTGGAAGCCCACGAGCTCGTACAGGGAGGCATGGGTCACGATGCAGCGGAAGCGGTCCGTGTGGCCGGCCACCCAGTTCGCCATGTAGCCGCCGTACGAGCCGCCCATCAGCGCGACCCGCGACGGGTCGACGTCGGCGCGCCCGAGCGTCGCGTCGGTCAGGGCCATGACGTCGGTGAACGGGTTGCCGCCCCACTGGCCCCAGCCCCGATCGACCATGCGCTGGCCGTAGCCGGTGGAGAAGGCCGGGTCGGGCAGCAGGACGGCGAACCCGCGCGCCGCGAGGAGGTGCGGGTTCCAGCGCCAGTGCCAGCCGTTCCACGACGAGAGGGGGCCACCGTGGACCATGACGACGAGGGGCGCCTTCGCCTCGGGCGAGGCCGAGGCCGGCCGCACGAGCCAGGCGCCGATGACCGTGCCGTCCGCGGCCGCGGTCTCCACCCGGTCCACGAGGCTGTCCACCCCGCTCTCGCCCTCGACGATCCCGTTGGCGACTTCCACCGGCGTCTGGTCCGCGCCGCGCGCGTCGAACCGGACCACGCGCGGCGGCGTGGCGAT